>JAUWBW010000120.1 GCA_030609665.1 Methanosarcinaceae archaeon
AACTCTTCCTAAATGTCGGATTACATGTATCCGCGATTGTTTTTTTGCGGGGTCCCATCTCGATTCTACAAGCTGCTGATATTTTCGTCCGTTGCTTTTAATGGTTCTTATAAATGACATAGTTACTATGTAGTGACTATGGTAAATATAGCTTATGGTCTGTTAATACGTAGCAGTGAGCCCAAGAGATGTGTTTTTTCAGAGGATTTCCCCACCTAGTTACTAAAATAGCCGATTTACAGGTGGTATGTATCATTCTCAGTTGAATTGGCTGATATTCCATGTACGAAAATGACAGGGCAATCTATCGGAATTGATGTCGGGCTTAAATCATTGATCACATTAAGTGACGGTCAGCAGATTGAGCCACCAAAATTATTAAGAAGATCTGAAAACAAGCTGGCTAAACAACAAAGATGCTTAAGCCAGAAAAAGAAAGGGTCGAATAACAGAAACAAGCAAAGGATAAAGGTTGCCAAACTTCATCGAAAGATAAGAAATCAGAGACAGGATTTTGCACATAAGGTAAGTCGGGAACTTGTCAATGCATACGATCTGATTGTCTTTGAGAAACTTCAAATCCAAAATATGGTAAAGAACCATCATCTTGCTAAGAGCATCTCTGATGCGGGATGGTATCAATTAATTCAATTCACGAAACATAAAGCCGAATATGCTGGTAAAGTAGTGGAATTAGTTGATCCAAAGAATACGACTCAAAATTGTAGCAATTGTGGCAACAAAGTTCCCAAATCTCTTTCAGTACGTACACATAAGTGTCCTTACTGTGATCTGGAAATGGACAGGGATGTTAATGCTGCAATTAATATCTTAAACCTTAGCACCGTAGGAACTACGGATAGAGCCTGTGGACTCACTGACATTGGTCAGGGGAATGAAGCAGGAAGCTCTTTCTTCGCCGTGTAGCGGTAGGGAGGAGTAGTTCACTAACCCTAAAACCCATTTAACAACAAATACACGAATGAGGACAAAAAAATGATCGACAGGAAACAAATTCAGGACATCGTTAACGATTACGACACCGAAAAATTGAAGATCGGGATGGTTGCATCGCATTCCGCTTTGGATGTATGTGACGGTGCGGTTGAAGAGGGATTCAACACATTTGCGATATGCCAGGCAGGTCGCGAGAAAACATATACTGATTATTTTAAATCACAGAGAGATGCATCAGGCAATGTCGTTCGCGGAATCGTGGATGAGACTGTTGTGTACAACAAATTCAATGAGGTACTTCTCCCGCAGAACCAGAAAAAAATGGTTGATGATAATATCATGTTTATCCCGAACCGTTCATTCACATCATACTGTGGCATCGATGAGATCGAGAACGACTTTGCAGTGCCGCTTGTCGGAAGCCGTAACATGCTCAGGAGCGAAGAGCGTGGGATGGAACGCGACTATTACTGGATTCTGGAAAAGGCAGGACTGCCATTCCCTGAGCGGATCAATGACCCTCAGGACATCGATGAACTTGTAATGGTCAAACTGCCTCATGCTGTCAAAACACTTGAGCGCGGATTCTTCACAGCAGGCACCTATGCGGAATATGTCGAGAAATCCGAAGCACTGCTCCGCCAGGGAGTCATCACCAAAGAAGGACTCGCAGAAGCACGAATTGAGAGATACATCATTGGTCCTGTGTTCAACTTCGATATGTTCTACTCCCCGATCGAGACCGAGATGAACAAACTTGAGATACTTGGTATTGACTGGAGATTCGAGACAAGTCTTGACGGACATGTCCGACTACCTGCACCGCAGCAGATAAATCTCGCCGAGCACCAGCTTACACCTGAATACACTGTTTGTGGTCACAACTCCGCAACACTTCGTGAATCATTACTTGAGGAAGTGTTCAAACTGTCTGAGCAGTATGTTGAAGCCTCAAAGGAATATTATGACCCCGGCGTGATCGGACCATTCTGTCTCCAGACATGCGTTGACAAGGATCTCAATTTCTATATCTACGATGTCGCACCAAGGGTCGGCGGCGGAACCAATGTTCACATGTCTGTCGGGCATCCTTACGGCAACACCATCTGGCGCAAACCAATGAGCACAGGAAGGCGTGTTGCGCTTGAAGTCAGGCGGGCAATTGAGACCGAGCAGTTGGATAAGATCGTTACTTAGTCCTGCCTGCGGCAGGACTCACTTTAAGAATGGTGTATCCCTCACATTCCATTGATGCTTGTATGATATGGGATGGTTGAGAAGGAGGCACAGCCAAACGTTCTAAAACTATTATCAAGCATTGTTATTATATACCATAAATAACATGATACCACAAACCTTAAAACGAGTTATTTTAGTTAATAGTTCCACATCCATCTAATAATCATAATCATTTTGCCCAAATAGGGAGGGAAATCCAAAATTGAGTCAACCTTGTGTTAATATCGGTATGGTAGGTCATGTCGATCATGGAAAGACCACGCTCGTAAGTGCACTGTCCGGGATCTGGACAGATACGCACAGTGAAGAGATGAAGCGTGGCATATCGATTAGATTAGGGTATGCAGATACGACATTTATGAAATGTCCTGACTGCCCTGAGCCCCAGTGTTATACGGTCGCAAAGAAATGTGAGCACTGCGGAGCAAAAACGGAAGATGCCAGGACAATATCCTTTGTGGATGCACCGGGGCACGAGACACTGATGGCTACAATGCTGTCGGGTGCGGCTATAATGGATGGTGCGGTGCTCGTTATCGCAGCCAACGAAAAATGTCCGCAGCCACAGACAAAGGAACATCTGATGGCGCTTAACATCATCGGGATCAAGAATATCGTGATCGTGCAGAATAAAATTGACCTTGTCAAAAGGGAACAATTGATCGAACACTATCAACAGATCAAGGAATTTGTCAAAGGTACAGTAGCCGAGGACGCACCAATCGTTCCAATCTCTGCACAACAAAACATCAATATCGATGCGTTGATCGCGACAATGGAAAAAGTGATACCTACACCTGTGCACAAACTTGACAAAGCACCTCACATGCTTATTGCAAGGTCTTTTGATATCAATAAACCCGGATCACCTGTAAGTAAGATAACAGGCGGAGTTCTAGGTGGAACCCTCACAGAAGGTTCTATGCATCCTGGGGACGAACTTGAGATCCGTCCAGGACAAAAGATCGAAAGCGAAGGTGCTACAAGATGGGTGCCTATAACGACTAAGATCTCAAAAATAATTGCAGGTAAAGGCGAAGTTGAAGAAGCGACACCTGGCGGATTGTTAGCAGTCGGAACAACACTTGATCCGACACTGACAAAGAGTGATACATTAACAGGACAGGTTGCAGGTAAACCAGGTACACTGCCACCAACCCGCGATTCGTTCACAATGGACTTACACTTGCTCGAACGCGTGGTCGGTGCTACGGATGAACTGGAGATCGAGGACATTAAAACTAGTGAACCCTTGATGTTGAATGTAGGTACTGCAACGACTGTGGGTATTGTTACAAGTGCAAGAGCGGATGTAGATGTTGCTGAAGTTAAACTCAAGCGACCTATATGTGCACAAAGCGGCTCAATGGTAGCGATTAGCAGGCGTGTCGGTTCACGATGGCGGCTTATCGGAGTAGGAGTAATCAAGGATTGAAGGTCATTATCGATACCAACGCGCTGATGATACCGATCCAGTTCAATGTCGATATTTTCGACGAACTGCAGCGTCTTGGATTTGACGAGTTTGTGGTTCCAAGGGCTGTGCTTGATGAACTCGACACCCTTGTTGAAAGATCAAGAGGCAAGGACAAAATGGCAGCTAAGGTCGCACGTTCATTGGCTGATCGGTGCGAAGCTGTGGATATCGCAGGTTTTGCAGATGATGTCATTGTGGAACTTGCCGAGAATAGCGGCGCAGCGGTATTGACCAACGATATTCAATTGAAAAACAGATTACTCGAAAAGGATATTACGGTTGTGTATCTGCGTCAGAAAAATAGATTAGCAACAACGTGATATACCAAAAATTAAAATTGCAATCACAATAATATAACTTAATTCAACTTAACTTAACAATAACTCAATGATTTTGATCTTACGGGAGATATTTAGATGTACAAGAAGATGAAACTTGCCGACACGGTACGAATTGCACCCGAACTGTTGGGCGAGGATGTTAATACCAGTGTTAAAAATGCATTAAAGGATAAACTTGAGGGGCGCATCGATAAGACCCTGGGTGCTATTGTTGCGATCACTGAACTTGGTGAAGTGGGCGAAGGACACATTCTTGTCGGGGATGGTGCCGTTTACTACGATGCTACTTTCGATGCAATCGTGTTCACCCCTATACTTCAGGAAGTTATCGAAGGACTTGTTGTTGAGACTGTGGAATTCGGCGCCTTTATCAGCATCGGTGCTATGGACGGGCTTTTGCATGTGAGCCAGATCACGGATGACTTTATGTCATACGATGGAAAGAACGGCAGGCTTGTCAGCAAGGCTGGAGGTCGGTCACTTGCAGAGGGTGATCATGTGCGCACACGTATTGTTGCTATTAGCATTAATGAGCGTGAACCACGAGAGAGTAAGATCGGCTTGACCATGCGCCAGCATGCTCTTGGTAAATTTGAATGGCTTGAGGAAGACCGGAAGCCAAAATCTGATGCTGATGAGTAACTTTTGTCGGAGGATTAATTTATGAGTGATCAAGTTTGCCGTGAATGTCACAGGATCGTTACAGGTCAGACATGTCCTGTGTGCGGTTCCAGTAATCTTAGTTCGGATTGGAGCGGCATGGTTGTTATTATTGACGCAGAACGTTCTGAGATCGCCAAGAAGATGGACGTTGATATGGCGGATAAGTACGCATTGAAGGTGCGATAGTTGGGTGCACAAGTAGCACTGGCACTACCTGCAAAACTTCGTCCGGTTTTGCGTAAGCCTTTTGGTGTGCTGTATGAGGGTGCCGGGAAAGATACGATCCAAAAGATTGCACCGAACTTAGGCAGTCCCACAAAACTTATATCTGTAGGTGATGTTACAACATTCTACTTGCTCGAATCAGACATCATACCGGATGTCTGTGTTGTTGATGATCGTACAAAAAGAGAACCGGCATCAGATGATGTCGTGCTCGGTACAAAACATACAGCATTTACAACAATATCGGTTGACAACCCACCGGGTGTCATTACCGAAGATCTTATCGATGCGATCTATAATGCCATCACATCAGACCAACATATCAGACTCTTTGTCCGCGGCGAAGAGGACCTGGCAGCATTACCTGCAATCCTGATAGCCCCGATCGGTTCGGTGGTCCTGTATGGTCAACCTGATGAAGGTGTGGTGCTTGTTAAGATCACTGAATCCAAGAAAGATGAAATACGCAGTTTATTAGATCAAATTATTGAAGAATGTACATACGAGGGACAACTCGATAGTGTTCGGAGGAAATTAGATGGATATTAATGTTACTGAAGATAAGAATAATGCGCTTTTAAACAGGCGGGAAATTAATTTCACAGTCAAGTTCGAGGGTCCAACCCCTTCAAGAAATGATGTGAGAAGCAAATTGGTTGCTATGTTGAATGCACCTCTTGATCTGACGATCATCCATAAATTGGATGGCGAATACGGAATGCAGGAACTCGCAGGATACGCAAAGATCTACGAGGATGCAGCACGCATGAAACAGGTCGAAGGCAAACATATGATCACACGAAATGAAGTTCCAGCCGAGCCGGAGCCTGAAGTCGCAGAGGAAGCGGAAGAGGCACCAGCAGAAGAGGCTGAGGCTGAAGTAGTAGAAGAAGCAGAAGAGTAGGTGTAAAAATGGCTGTAAAAGACTATTACAAGATAAGCGGCGATTCTGTCGAAAGACTCAACCAAACCTGTCCAAAATGCGGAGATGGCGTGTTTTTAGCAAACCACAAGGACAGACTTACCTGCGGTAAGTGCGGGTACATGGAA
>JAUWBW010000070.1 GCA_030609665.1 Methanosarcinaceae archaeon
CGATGCACTGGTTGGAGCGGATGTGTTCATCGGTGTTTCATTGGGTGGGATCGTGAGCAAGGAAATGGTTGCTTCAATGGCAGATGACCCGATCGTGTTTGCGATGGCAAATCCTGATCCTGAGATCATGCCGGAAGATGCTATAGATGCGGGTGCGCGTATTGTGGCAACAGGAAGGTCAGACTATCCTAACCAGATCAACAACTGTCTTGGTTTCCCCGGGATTTTCAGGGGTGCGCTAGACACCCGCGCACGTGATATAAATCTGGAGATGGAGATGGCGGCAGTGTATGCTCTTGCCGGGATTGTTGATGAGTCGCAACTAAGTGAGGATTACATTATCCCGAACCCTCTTGACAGTCGTGTTGTACCTGCTGTTGCGTCAGCGGTCGCAAAGGCAGCAATACACAGCGGTGTAGCAAGGGTGAAGCCGCATCCTGATGAGGTTGCAAGGCATGCGCGAGATTTAGTGGAAAGACAGAGCGCATGGACGTATGATGAATTGTAGAGATTAGAATTGGATCCGAACCAAGTAGGATGATCTAGACGATCAGCAAATACAATCCACCGGATATCAATGCGCCCAAAAATGTTGATACAAAGTTGACGCCGCTGTTTGTCAGCAAGCCTCTTCTCTGTAGTGTGGCACCAAGCAGACTGTCGATATTGGTGCCAAGGAAACCTCCAATCGTGGTAATAAGAATTGCAAGTGGGATGTTATCAACAAGCCCGAACAATGCTGCAAGTATCCCGATTAACATGGGACCTATGATCGCTACAAATTGCCCGATTGGTGTCACTCCCCCATCTATGCCTGGTTCGACAAATTTAAGCGTTGTTATCATACGCGGCTTGACGCGCGATGTCGTACCAATTTCACTTGCTAATGTGTCGCCTGTTGCTGTTGCTACTGTGCCCAGATATGCATAAGTGAGAAATGGACCGAATTGTGGATATATACCGTGTGCAACTGCGAGCACAAGTGCTGCTGTGCTGTTGCTGAATACGTTATCATAATTGCGGACACCACCTTTTGGTTGTGCAAGTCCTATTGATTTTTTGAATCGGTATTTGTATTTCGTGGATGCTCCTCCCAGAATGAAAAAGGTGAGCAGAAGAAATATCCATAAAACGTTTGTAAATACGATTATCAGGACACCTATTAGCGTTGCACTGAGGACTGCCGAAACGTCAGCTATCTTAGCCCTGTATGCAAGGTACCCAAGTACAAGTGAAAATATCATGGCTGCTGTCATCTGGGATGGCGGCACCGAGTATCCAAAAATAGAGAAAAGCCACATGATCATTCCCGCACCCAGTGGGACTGTGAAATTATCATTGACCTTTGATGGAATCGATTCGATCAATGCACCTGTGACTGCTCCTATGGCAGCGACAAAGAATACAAGATTGTAGGAAACATCGATTCCCTGCCAGTAAACGACCCACGAACATGCCAAAAATCCGGTAATTATTCCAACGCCAAGCAGTGCACTACTGGATTTTACTGAATACAGTTTGCGAATCTCGCCCTGATATGTTTTTGTGGGATATACTTCATTTGTGAGCTCGTAGTACTTTAGTTGTCTTTTGTGGCGTATAATGGTTGCAGCACTGTCTCCGAATGTGGCGATTGCCATTGCTCCGGCGATTATGTATAGTGGATATGAGAAAGATGTGTATTCGAATATAGCATTGATCAGCAGGAGTATGAATGCAGAGATCGATAGATCCTGTGCACCTATTATCCCCCGGTTTTTGATGATACGGTTGTCATGGATCGTTTTGTCAGCCATTATGTCATATAGCATCGAACTCTCAGGCAGGTACCTGAAATAGATATGTACCAAAAATGCGATCACAACAAGTATATTTGTATCAATGAATGGGAATAACAGTATCAGGAAACCTAATCCGGCATGTATTATTTGTCTGCGGTATTCGTGGTCCAGTGTTTTGATGTACGCTGCAATTGGATTCATATTGGTCTTCGCACTTGGCTTTGAAGATTAATGCATAAAATATATTTTATTGTATTGAGATTGTATTTACTTCTTAATAAAACTATATAGTCATGACTTGTATTCGATTTTCACCTTGTTTTTTGTAAGGTCGCTAAGTTTTTTAATAAAATCATTCTCTTTTTCTTTTATGATTTCGAGAGTGAATTCAACCTCATCTGAATAGTTCTCTGCGATTATGTTCCCATAATCCTGTATGAGAATAAGATTTTTTATTTTCTGCGTTTGTGGATACTCAAAATGTATTGTGATGTTGACGATTTCGTGAACTTCAATAACCCTTGCATCTTCAATGGCTGCGGCAGCGGTTTCCCTGTACGCTCTTGCAAGTCCCCCGAATCCCAGTTTTGTGCCGCCAAAATAGCGGGTAACTACCACGACGGCGTTGTGTATGTCTTTTAGTTCCAGTACTTTGAATATGGGTTTGCCCGAACTTCCTGCAGGCTCTCCGTCATCGTCATATTTCATCGCAAGGTTGTTGCCGCTTTTAATGAGGTATGCTGAAACATTGTGGTTTGCATCGCTGTGTCGTTCTTTAATTTGTTTTATGAACTCTTTTGCCTCATCCTCATTTTTAACAGGACTGGCGTGTCCTATGAAAACGGAGTTCTTGAACTCTTTTTTGGCTTCACCGGGGGCTTTGAGTGTTTTGTAGGTGGTCAATGTTGAGTTCCTCGGTTTGAAGTCGCTGAAAATATTTTTTAATCGTTCAAATATTTCAGCATTTTCTTTCCTTTTTCATTTAGTTTTATGCAACTATATCGCCCAATCTTTTTGACGTCAATTAAATTCCATTCATCTTTAAGCTTATTTATGATATTTTGGTCGATCCAAGCATAATCTCTTGCTTGTTGTTTTGATTTCTCATTTTTTGAACTTGATTTGGAATTTTTATTTTCGCTTTTATCTTTGAGTCTTACAGATATGGAACGTTTTTTCTCTCTTGAATTATTCAAGTATTTGTTTTGTTTTGAAAATTCGATTAAATCTTTTTTTGTTACTATTTCATCTTCGTTTTCCCTTATTTGAAGATGTTTTAAAATAATCAATAATTCTTCATTTGGAAGTCTGATTGGAAATGTGAGTATTTCATTAATCTCTTTTACTCCAATGGACCTTGGTACTAGCCTATTATTTTTTTCTTTGATTTCATCTTGTGTTTTTTTATCAATGTTCTCATAATAGAATTCGGGTTTCACATAATATGGAATTATGTTTCTTTTATTTTCAAACATCATGGAAATCATTGTTCCAGCTATTGCAGATAAAGTACTTCCCGATGAAATATTGAGATATATAGCATTTTCTTCATCTTCATTTTTTATTATGCTCTTTATTTTACTAACTATACCTGACAATTCATTTATGCGCTCTACAAATTGTTCTTCAACAATAATCCCTTCATTTATCAATCTTTTTTTGTTCTCAATAAAAAATATTCGTCCTTTGTCATTTTCCTTTTGTGAAATTAAATAGACTTTGTCAGCTTTTTCTTTGATTGCCGCTCCACTAATTCTATCTAATTCGAAACCTACAACACAAATATGCACTCTTAATGGAATTTTCATAACACTGAATTAAAATTCATTTGATATAATACAATTGGTATAGTAAGTATATTAAGTATTTTAAACTTAGTAAGTTTAGGAATATATATAAATTTTAATGGCATTTTTATTTCAATTAAATTATGGAGGTATAAAATGACACAAAAATTAGCTTTCGGGGCAATGAGTGGAACTGGAATTGTAAGTACCTTAATTATTGCTGGAATCGCACTTAAATTGCTTAACATTTCTACAAATACTGCAGAAATTGCAATAAGTGGTGGAATTGGAATCGGTATTATATTAGGCTTACTTGGAATTGCTGGAATAATTAGCAGATATATAAGGTGATTGTATGAGAAGAAAAGTAAATAAAGTAATTGATGGGGATACTTTTGAAGTTATAACTAAAATTGGTGAAACAAAAAGAGTTAGAATTGCTAATTATAATGCCCCAGAGCTTAATCAACCTGGTGGAAAAAAAGCAGCAAAGAAATTAAAAGATCTTATTGATGGAAAAACTGTTTCAATAGTACCAAAAGGCAAAAGTTATGGTCGTGTTGTTGCCGATGTTAGATTAAACCGAAAAAAAATTAGTAAGATGATGAAGAATAAGTAATGTGCATAATCATTGCTTATTCTTTGTGAATGCTATTGTTTTGGTATGAATGGGATTGATTAATTGTATTTTACTAAAAATCGATAAAACTCTCCTGATGTTGCTGCTACTTTTATATTAACATCTTCTCACATGCTTTCTGACATAAAGTTTTGTCTTAAATGTGCTTTCTTGTATGTCTTTATAATATCACTGACTGCTGCTTTATAATTCAAGACATTTATCGAGGTCTGTGGGTGTGAAAAGCAAAAAGTTGTTCTGTTTTGCAAACTCCAATGCTTCTTTTGTAAAACCTGATTTTGAAAAGACTGCAAAATGATCTTTTCTTTTGTCGGTGTTCCAATCAACAAAATGAGATTTATCTTCCAGATCCTTTAGTACTTTAATGTCAGTTTTTCGGTTTTGCCATTTGCATTCACAGAAGAGTATATCGTTTGTGTTCTCGTTCAAAGCAATAATATCAATTTCCTTGTCCTTATGCCACCATTTTCCAATCCGGGTATATTGAAATACTCCGATATGTGGCAAAAGTTCCATTATAAAACGCTCAAATTTAATTCCAGCGTAAGCCGGAAAATCTTTTTTGATAAGTTTCATCACGATGGTGGAATTTCCTCTTTCAAGTTCAGAGAGATTGATATAGGCGAACCTGAACCAAAAATCAAAAAAGTTGTCAACTATTGAATAGCGGGCACCTGTTGCCCTCAAACGTTTCTTGAAATTCTCGGTGATGGGCAACGTTTTTTCTACAATTCCTACTTTTTCCAAAACGGACAGGTATTTCGACAGGAGACTTTTATCCAAATTTGTCTTGTTGTATATCTCATTAAATGTTGTCAATCCGCCGGCCACAGATGAGAGTATCGACATATAGTTTGAAATATCGCGGAACTCTTCTCGCAGGAGGATTTCTACTTCTTCGTAGAGGAACTCGCCTTTTGAAAGTATTTTTTGTTCAATGTTTTCCCATGCAGTTTTATTTTTGTCAAATTTGAGCAGATATCCGGGTATGGTGTCTATTACTGAATATAGGGTCAATATCTCTTCAAACGTGTAATTTGGGAAAAACTCTTTTAGGTGGACAACGTCGAGTTTATCCACCATCCACTGTCCTGTGCGCCTGCCATATAGTGGGCTTTTATAGTCCATTGTATATTTTTCCATCATGCTGATGGATGATCCGCAAAGCACCAACATTATTTTACTTTCTTTGAGTTGATTATCCCATTTGTCCTGCAATATGGACAGGATTTCCGGAAATTTGTTGACTATGAATGGGAATTCATCAATGATTATTACGCTTCGATCATCTCCTTTTTGGGCAATATATTCAAAAAGTTCATCCCAGTTTGCAAGAGGTGAGCGAATGATGGACATATCATTAAATGATTCTGCTAAAAACAGGTTAAATCTATGCAGCGTGTCTTTTTTTGATTCTGCTCTTCCAAGGAAATAGAACGATCTCGTATTTTTTGAGAACTCATTGAGCAGTTCGGTTTTTCCAATCCTTCTGCGGCCGTAGATGAGTATTAGTTCAGATGTATCGGATGTATATTTTCTTTTCAGAAATTCAAGTTCTTGTTTTCTGTTGATGAATTGCATCATAAGTATATACTCGTAATGCAACTAATTTATACTTGTCGCATTATGGGGATTTACATAAAAAAATATTCGGGACTACACAATCCATCATGTTTATCATAATACACTTAACTTAGGGTTTCATATATTGCTTAGTGGTATACATATGAGATGTGAAACTAAAGTATCAAGTGGATATTCAACAATTGTTCCGGCAGATATCAGAAAATCGCTCGGCATCAATCCGGGTGATATTTTAGAATGGATACTTGATGACAATGAAATAGTTGTAAAGCCGCGAAAGAAGATGCAGCTTGGTGATATCGTAGGTTTGATTGAAGAAGGCGGAGATGCATTGTCTGCAAAAAAGAAAATCCAAAACGGTGCATAAATGATATTGTCCTATCTGAAACAAAAACCAATACAACCGCCGCAGGCGGCATTGTTCTACACCACTGACCCTGTAAAATCCTTCATATCAATCTGATTAATAGTAATGTATAATTTGAAAGTTATATATTTCACGAAAATGGCGCTTAATATTTATGAGTCAATTCACTTTGTTCTTAAATGCGAAAATATCTAATTTTTCTCGATGATGGCGGGATGTGCCGCCTGCGGCGGATTGAGTCGGCGTCAAAAATCGCTAAACAAATACGGATTTTCAATCATACTCCCCTGAAGTACTGCCCCTTTGTATAAGCATCCCCCTGCTGCCCTCGTATCCTGGCACTATTTCCCATGAGTGCATCCCTGTATGCTTTTGTTATCTCTTTGACCTCTCTTTTGGTGTTCAATTTCAGGTCAAGTCGCAGCACGTCCGCACCGGATCCTTTTAGTTTTTCAACATCATCGAACATGTTGAGCACTTCAAAGTTGTAGATGAGGGTGCGCGTTCCCCATCGTTTGACAGGGAATTTTCGTTCTTTCTTGTCAACAAGTAGCACATCGCTGTCGCTTTGTACAAGTTTTTTGTCAACAAGGGGCTTTAAGAGATCGTTCTCTGTCACAAGTAGAAGTTCCCGACCATGTGCAACAATTTCGATCTGCTGATTCTTATTAGATGCTTCCAGATTCTCACAAATATGCCAGATCTCGTCAAGGTTCAATTCACTCGAAAGCGTAACCCTATGAGCTCCTGCATCAAAAAATACACATGATGTGAATGCGTTGAAGGTGTTGAACTCTTTTTGTGCGACAAAAGGGATGCCGCATGTCTTTGCAACCTGCATCGCACCGAGATTTGAACATGACACGCCGAATCCGGCAGTTTTCACTTCTTCGATCAGTGGCATGAGTGCTGTTAGTTCATTGTCATGTGTGATTTGAGGCACTATGAATACAAACTCAACACCTTCTTCTTTTTTCGCGATTGGGTCTTTCAATTCGCTGAACTGTTCTATTGGAACATAGACAATATTGGCACCGGCATCTGCTGCATAGAACATGGAATCGGTGTCATTTACCTCAACGCTCAAAAGCGGAGCTTTGGTAGTTTCAGTAATGTCATTTGCGCTCTCGGTCCTACATAGATGGTTGAGGTCTGAAAGATGCGGGTTCTTACTTTCTCGCTTGTATCCCCTGATGGTCTTTTGCAGCAACAGGTCTGCGGCTTCGCGCCTTGCATTTGTGAGTACACCTATCGGGATGAAAATATCTCCATCTGCCACAACATCCACAGATTCGGCAGCGTAGGGTGTATCGCCCAGTTTTTCAATTATCGTTTTTATCTTTTCTTCGGTGGTTGGAGCTTTCATGGCTTGCTGGACAATGTAGTCATCTTCAAACACCACACCCTCGGATTCACCTTCCAATCCTGCACCTGTCGCTCCTTCCATCTCGATCTTTAGTTTCTCATCCTTTCTTGCTGTGACTTTTATGCTCACAGGGGTTCTTTTCAGGTCAGTTTCCTGCAACCTGTTCAACAGATGCCGGTCTGTTGTGAGATACAATTCATTACCGATGTCTACGGACTTGCCGGTCTTTGAACTGATCTCAAGTATCACAGTCTCGCCGGCTTTTGCACTTTCGATTCGCTCCTCACCGCGTTTCATGACGTTGACTGCCGAGCCGAGCATTCTTGTTCGAGTCTGTATCCCGATACCATCTTTTGCATAGAAATCCTCATGCAGTTTCACCATTAAACTTGTGGTGTACCTGAAATCTGCGATGTCTACGACTTTGCCAAGAAATAATCCGTAGTTTGAGCTGTATTTTGGATGTGTGACATCGCTCTCTCCTAGCATGAAACCTTTTGTAAATCCGCGGTAGAACAGCTTTTTAAGTTCCTTTTCGTCGGCTTCGATCTTATCTTTGTTGAGAACTCCGTCATTCTTTAGACTCTCGACTGCTGACTTGTAGGCGCTTGCGCTTTTTGTGACGTACTCGCCTCTTTTCATCCTGCCTTCGATCTTGAGGCTTACAACACCTGTGTTCACAATTTTGTCAATCTCCGGTAGTGTGCAGAGTTCGGCATTACTGATCGGATATTCGCCTATCCCGATCTTTGTGCTGTCTACATCGCGACCATCGACTATGAACCTGTATCGCAGTCTGCAAGGCTGGGTACACGCTCCACGGTTTGCGCTCCTGCCACTGATGAAACTGCTGAACAGGCATCGACCTGAGTATGAGTAGCAAAGCGCACCGTGGACAAATACCTCTGCTTCGATGTTGGTGTTGTCGATTATGTTTTTCAGTTCTTTGGTGTCCAGTTCCCTTGAGAGTATGACCCGATCTGCCCCGATGTCCTCTACAAATTGTGCGCCGGCTGTGTTGTGTATTGTCATCTGTGTGCTTGCATGGAGTTTCAGGTCAGGGTATGTTTCCCTGATGATCCGCAGCAAGCCGA
>JAUWBW010000112.1 GCA_030609665.1 Methanosarcinaceae archaeon
TAATAATTTAAATATAATAGATACTAAGAATATGCGAACCGAATGCGGCAGTACCTATTAGACTTTCGTAAGTGATAATTGAGGTTTTCAGTTTGCTGGTAATAGGAGGAAAACAAGTATGGATTATTATTCTGGAATTTCATTTGGTGCAATGATGGTGATAGCGTTTATTGCTATTGCAGTATTTTTATACGGAATGTTTTTGAACATAAAAAAATGGAGTCTTGGCTCGACAGGCTACGGGCTTGAACCCTCTGACGGCAGTATCGGTGTTTTTTTTAAAACACTTCTGGCTGTTATTAAAGAAGAAAGTCCTAAAAAAGGTCATAAGCAGTCGCTTTTAACTACCTTGGTGCTTGATATTCTCCTGCAGAGGCGGATCCTGCGGAGAAGCCCGCTTCGCTGGTTCATGCACATCACGATCTTTGTCGGATGGATGGCGCTGTTCATATTTTCGCTTATTATGTTCTTGTTCGAAGTCATAGAACTAATTGGAATAGAACTTCCTCTTGCACTCCACCCGGAGGTGCTCAGGGACACGATGGCAGTACCAAATGATGTATTTAGCTACATTCTTCTCGTTGGAATAATCATTGCAATTGTAAGAAGATTGTTTATGCCAGATGTCAGGGAAAACACGATCGCATACGATTCTGTTTTTCTTGCCGGACTCGCTATAATCACAGTTTCCGGATTTGTCTCAGACTGGATTCGTATCGGTGTATTTGTTGATTATGGAATCCCGGAAGTCGCATCACCCCCTGCCGCATTTTTCCATGTGATCATCTCACTTTTGTTCTGTATTGCATATATCCCCTACAGTAAATATATGCACATGATCGCAGCGCCGCTTGCACTTCTCGCAAATAAGGGAGGAGAATAAAATGGCAAGAAGAACACCTTCCATTAATACAAATAACCTGACAGCAGTACAGATCATGGAAATTGATGCATGTACACGCTGTGGTGAATGTGTGGACTGGTGTCCCACATATGATGCAAAGGATAAACCCGCCGGACTTGCACCGCGTGACAAGATCAAAAGATGGAAAAGTTTCATGGACCGCTCATACGGACTCAGGGCAAAGCTCTTCGGTCCGAAAGAAGTTTCGGACAACGAGATACAGGAGTTCAGTGATGATCTGTACAATTGTACAACATGTGGTGTCTGCGGTACTGTCTGTGAAGCAGGTATCAACACTGTCGAACTGTGGGAATCCATACGCGCAAACCTTGTAAAACGCGGCAACGGACCGTATGGCAAGCAAAACATGTTCCCGAAACTCATCAAGGAATATCGCAATCCATACATGAAAGACCAGAAGGACCGTCTGCTGTGGATACCTGATGATGTCGAGATCGCCGAAAAGGCAGATGTGCTTTATTTCGCAGGCTGCACTGCAGGATTCAACCAGCAGGTACTGGGAGTATGTACAGCCAGGGTCATGAACAAACTTAACGTACCTTTTATGCTGTTAGGTGAGGAAGAATGGTGCTGTTGCTCTGCACTTATCAGGACGGGACAGCCACATATAGACGATGTTCCCAAAGTGTCAGCTATCCATAACGTGGAGGCAATCGAAGCAGCTGGAGTCAAGACAGTAATGTTCGCATGTGCCGGTTGTTACAGGGTTGCAACAATAGACTGGCCACGACTTATAGGTAGAAAGCCCAGATTTAAAATTGTGCATATTGCTGATATACTTGCCGATCACATCAAGCAGGGAAAGATCAAATGGGAAGGATCCCTGAATAATCAGATCATAACCTACCACGACCCATGCCATCTGGGAAGGCATTGTGGTGTATATGAGACACCCAGGATAGTGCTGGAAAACCTGCCCGGTGCAAAATTTGTGGAGATGGATCGGATCCGTGCTGAACAGCGGTGCTGCGGAGCAGGTGGAGGCGTAAAGGCTGGTATACCTGATCTGGCAGTAGGAATTTCATCAACACGGATCAATGATGCGCAAGCTGTTAACGCGGACATCATGTCATCAACATGCCCGTTCTGCCGCCGCAACCTCGGTGACGGAAGAGATAATGTGTATGGCGTAACAGGCACGGACTTCGACCTGAGGGACAATCCGGAAAACGAAATGCAGGTAGAAGACATGATCGTGCTTGTAGCTGAACTCATGGGTTTATCGACTAAGATAAAATCCCAGATGGAAGAAGAATAAGTATTTTATGTTTGGCGCGGTATAACGCCAAACCTTCTTTTATTTTTGTTTATTTTTAGTTTGTAATCCTACGGACAATCTTAAATACAGAATTACTGTTTTTTAGTCATGCTATTTTCCTATGAACTTCTTGGCAGATTATTCGTATATTTAGCGGTAGCTGTTTTTTTGATAACTGCGATGGTATTACTGCTTGGTGCCTACAGTTTCAGGAAACACAAGATCATATTTCCAAATTTCATCCTGTTTATGCTATATCTCTTCTACTCGCCTGCAAAATGGATATGCAGGGTATTTTTCATAAAAGAAGATATTGTGGATGAGATATTGATCGAGATCAGAAATGCTGTGATGCTTGATAAGTTCAAAAAGACAAAAGAGAGGCGCGCCGTTATCTTGCCGCAGTGTATGAGGAGTCCAAAATGCAGGGCTCGGTGTGATCCCATACTGGGTTATGAATGCACCAAATGTGGAATGTGTGACATTGCACGTATCGTCGAAGCTGCGGATAAGTATAATTTCAAAGTGTTTGTTGTGCCAGGTGACAGTTTTGTCCGCAAGATCCTAAAATCCTATAATCCGGGCGCGTGTCTTGGAGTGGCATGCTATGTGGAATTGACCGAGTCAATGCAGGCAGTTTCAAAGTACATGCCGGTTCAGGGTGTTTGTTTGATCAAAGATGGATGTTACGATACAAAAGTAGATGTGGATGAAGTGATAAGCAAAATGGAGATGTGCGATGTATAGTCTAATAGGAATTGCATTGGTTGTCATTGTTGTTGTGTCCATTTTTCTTGTAATTTTAGCTTTGTTCATGAGCCGTGCCAGCCTTACCAGGAATGTAAGGCTTGCCGGTTTTTTTGCAAATATACTTGATTTTTTCTATCTGCCAATCAAATCTATTTTCTATAAGTATTCCGAAACCGAAAAATTGGAACGCTGGATGGTGTCTCTTAAAAATATGGCGCACAGGTCAGGTTTTGAAAAGACGAAACATCGTTTGCTGCTTGCACCGCATTGCATGCGTGCACTTGATTGTCCGGCTGCATCCACAAAGTTTGGGATTGAATGCATCTCATGTGGCAAGTGCATATTCTCGAAGATAAAAGAAGATGCAGAGCGGTTTAATTATACTCTCTATATTGTCGCAGGTTCATCGTATATCCGTCATATCGTAAAAAAAGAATCGGCTGATGGCGCACTTCTGTTGGCATGCAACTATGAACTCAACAAGGTTATGCGTTCTTTGAAGCGTAAGAATATTGTGACGTATGGAGTCCCTCTTTTGAATGACGGTTGCTACGCTACTGAGATCGATTACGATAACATGATTAAAGTGGTGGAAGAATTTAGCGAGTGAGGGGAGTAAGCTCCCTTCTGTTCGTGCAAAATTATCCAGATTTGTTATGAATACGGCTCAAAAGAGCACTTGCATTGACGGCATTCGGCTAAGCGTACCAATTTTCAGACGCGGTCTAAACGCCCGTTCTCGCCTTACTTGACTTGCACCCACGAAGTTTCGCCGTTCCATCCACTAACCATGCGACCTCAGCCTTGCGGCATCATAGCATTAACATGGAGTGGTATCGTTTCTGTGCCAGCATGTGGCCTTGACCTAAGTCAAGGGTACATGAGTTGTAAACAACTGCCCGAGCTCTCGCCCGACGCCCTTTACAGGCGCTCGTGTGTTTAGATGGTGGGGAGACTTTCCTCAGATCCTAAAGACCCGGCGGCCATCCTTCCTCTCTCGCAAATCATTTGTATAGCAGGGTTTGAATATAAATGTGTTGCATGCCTCTTCCAAATCGATCTAGTGGTCACCATGTCGATCATTTCAATCGATACATATTTCAACATCCCGCATCAATCTACCCTGCATGGGATATCAGGAATACCTTGTTGCACGTGAACTCGTTTCAACGTTCGGGCAACCAATACTTGCATATGCAACACTGATATCGGCCATCCTGCTTTTGTTGTCACTCTATTATTTGGTAAAACGTGAAGAACGCATAATAGAATATTCCATCAAATTGCTTCAGGTGAACACGATCCTGATAGCTCTTGGATTCATAGTTCTAATGTGGTTCCATTTCAAAATATACAGCACGATAGAAGTGATATATCCTGAATATGTGACCGCGTACATGTACCAGACAAGCGGGATACAGTTGACCTCATCCAGATTTGCAATACCACTGTGGATCGAAACTGAGAAACTGTACTTCTGGGCGTTATGCTTGTCTCTGTTTGCATGGCAAATATCCAGAAAGTACCGCGAAAGTGCAAAAGGGATCATCGTTTCCTTAAATATCATCCTTTCGCTTCTGATCGTTATTACATATCTGTATTCAAATCCGTTCACAGAACCGTTGCCAATAGTACATTCGGAGATAACGAATTGGTCGCAGGCGATTGCGGCGCAGAACCCACAGATCGTGGGGCAGATCGCGATGCAACTTTTTGGTCGTATTACGTATTATTACAACTCAATGTACATGTGGACTCACCCGCCAATGCTTTTCATTGCATATGCCTCACTTGCAGTGACCTTCGCAGCATGTGTGTTCATGCTGTTCAAAAAGGATGAGGTATTTGACAAGATCGCATACTCTCATGCAAAGATCGGTTATCTTTTACTAACAGTCGGTATGCTCATCGGCTATCCATGGGCTGTTTTGGCATGGGATGGCGAATGGTGGTGGGATTCAAAGATCAACGGTTCGATCATGATGTGGGTGTTGTACAGCGCATATTTGCACACGCGAATACACCTGCATAGGAAAAGTATGTGGGAAGTTACTGCAATTCTTGGAATTGTGTGTTTCATCTCGCTGGTATTTACTTACCTTTTGACTTATGTAGTTCCGGGTATTCATTCGATGGCACAGGTATAGATGTAGTGAAAAGAGGGATATCAATGAGCAGCACAAGTTCCAGTTCAAAATCCAATTCAAATTTAAATTTGAACTTGAAAAATTATGATTATTATCTCATACTTGCAACATCGTTTGCACTATTGCTGATCGGGATCGTTTGTGTTTATGGGGTGTGGTACAGTTATGATCTTTACACCACAAACTCAAACTGGCAGAGTACGATTCAGTTTTCTGAATACATAACCATGATGAACATGTATGTGTATCCATTCGTGCTTGTTCTGTTGCTTTCGCTTGGTCTTTGCATTCCAAAACGGATCGTGCCTCGAACAGCACTCATTAAAGCCACTGCTGTCATACTGTTACTTACATTGGTTGCATCAGTTGTCGGCGGGATTGGACTTGGAATAACATTTATATTGCTAATGTCAATTGCAGTACAGGCTGTTGTTCTTGTGCTGACGGTTATAAAAAGCGGAGCCCTCACATTTGAACGGGAAGGTCACCTCATCCAGATCGGTTCATCGCTGCTACATCTTGGCACAGTATTGTTCATATTTGACTTTGCAAGCATGAGGGACAGCGTATATCACATACCTGTTTTTTGGGTAGTTACAGTTCTCATGGGCATTGGAACTTTGATGTCATTTTATCCATCTGAGATATCAAGATTGGGTCGAAAGATTGCATTGCGTTGAAGTATTCGATTATGCGATATTGATGATATCGTCATGCCGACACATTAATATGCATCCTTGTTTTATTCAACAAAAACGAGGCGCATAATTATAATTAGAGTTTTAATTTTATTTTAAAAATGTACTATTGAGGTAAACACGTGACTGATGATCAATTTGACCTTCATACCGGGTATGTCACTTTCAAAAACCCTATTGCACTTGCCACAATGGCAGGAATAACGAACAGTGCTTTTGCCAATGAACATGCAGACCGTGCAGGTTTGGTAGTTATTGGCAGTTTCAATCTTGATGAAAAAACGAACGATGCAGCATCAAAACTTGTTGCAAGAGGCAGGGATGAGTTCATTTCTGACGACCCATTTGGGTTTTTGAAGAACGAGATCGAAGGTGTGGGGGGCGATAGTGTTGTGGCTGTTAATGTCAGAAGTACTACAATTGAACCATTGCTGGAAGCCGC
>JAUWBW010000116.1 GCA_030609665.1 Methanosarcinaceae archaeon
AATTTCAAAGACATTCGGATTTGCTGAATAAATAAATGGGAGTGTGTGTACCATTATTGAAGAAATGATCAAGACAATCGATGAAGCGTTAAAAGCCGAAACTGAACCCGGGATCAGCTTAGTCTTAACGAGCGCTAAAAAATACAATGAAGCAAATATCGCACTTACCGAATACATGGTCAACACAAAAGGCATTCCAGGGGTATATGTCACACTCAATAAACCATATCGGACAATGAAAAAAAATCTTGATGGAAAAATAGACCTTCGAATGCTCATCTTTATCGACGCGATCACAAAATCAACTGGTGGCAAGATCAATAAAGATGACGAATGCCTATATCTGGATACAATGCAAAACCTTACCGATCTAGGCGTTGCTATAGATCAAGCAATTCGTGCAATCCCAAGCGATGATAAATTCCTACTGTTCGATTCACTTTCCACACTATTGATATACAGTCAGTCAGGCAGCGTATCAAAGTTCATTCATTTCCTGACCGGAAAGATACGTGCACTTGGTGTCAATGGAATACTCTTATCTCTTGTACACGGCGAAGAAGACGAATTCCTGTCGCAGCTCTCAATGTTTTGCGATCAGACAATATACCTGGATGAATAGATTGGAATTTAAACAGTCACCTATCATCATACACCAGTATTATACACACTTACTATCCTTTTTTGTATAACTATACCTGAGCCCTGCCAAGTTCAAAAGCCCTGACATTAATATCCACAGTTTTTAGTGGAACCATCCCTTTTATACAATCGATCAGCAAGTCTTTACCCATAGGAAGGTAGTTGGATACTGCACCAATCATAACAACATTCATCGCCTGCGGATGCCCTGCTTCTATCGCAAGCTCAAATGCATTGAATGCCACCACTTTATGGTTAGATTTGAGAACATCCACAATTTCAGATACATCAGGATATTCATCCCCGCCTGATGTCACTGTTATCGGAAAAACAGGTTGCGTGTTTACAATGACCACACCATCGTCAGAAAGAGAATCAATATACCGCAATGCTTCTGCAGGTTCGAGTGCAAGAAGTACGTCAGCACCATGCAACGGGATCATTGAACCCAGTTCGCACCCGAGCCTGATATGATTTACAACCGAACCGCCACGCTGAGCCATCCCATGCGTCTCTGCTGCACGGATTGGAACACCTTCCAAAACCGCAGCCTTTCCGATAATATCAGATGCGAGAATAGCACCCTGACCACCAACACCGGAGATCACAATATCCAATTTCATTTGTTCAGCACTCATTTTTCCACCTCCGAAATTGCATCGAATTTACATATCTGTGCACATACCCCACATCCGGTGCACAATGCAGTTATCTTCGCATGCTTGCCCTCATCATCAAACTCAATTGCAGGGCAACCGAATTTGACACACTGCTTGCATCCGGTACATTTCTCAACATCGATCACATACGATTTGCGCCTTACACCCATACGCCTTGCATTAATGACACATGCCTGTTCTGCAATAACGACGGATGTACCGACATATTCTTTCGCACGCTTGAAAACTTCCTCTGTTGCTTTGCAGTCATAGGCATCAACAACTTCTACAAACTCCGCACCAAGACCTCGACAGAGATCCTTGATCGATATATCAACTGTGTTTTCTCCGGTTGCAGTTTTTCCCATGCCCGGATTCGGCTGATGTCCGGTCATGGCGGTCACACGGTTGTCAAGTATGGTCACAGTGATGTCCGCTTTATTGTAAACGGCATTCATGAGTCCGTTCATACCGGTATGGAAAAATGTTGAATCACCAATTGAACAACATATCGGACGCGATTCGCCTGCATGATATATCCCAGATGCAAGTGTTATACTCGAACCCATGCAAAGTGTGGTTTCAACAGTGCCACTTTGTACACCAAGGGTATAGCACCCAATATCACTCGGATAAACTGCATCGTTGCCAAACACTTTTTTCATGGCATAATACACAGCCCTGTGTGAACATCCCGGACACATCGCAGGCGGTCGGAGCGGAAGTTCAATACTTGCCATGTCAGCCATTTCTTCAACATCCACAGTAGATTTTGCAAGTTTGGTTTTTTCCCCCGTACCAAATGCATTTGCAATTGCGTTCTCACAAAGTTCAACATTCAATTCTCCCACCCTTGGTACAAAATCTCCTGTTTTTCCGATTATTCTAACATTTGAACCAGTTTCATTTGCGATTATCCTGACCCTGTCCTCAACAACAGGTTCCAATTCTTCAATTACAAGAACAGTGTCTGCATGTTCAAGCATATCCCTTATCAAACCTTGAGGGACAGGATATGTGCCAACTTTTAAGAATGACACATCAATTCCAATATTCAAAATTGCCTCTTTTGCATACACAGATGCAATACCGGAAGCTATTATTCCGATCTTTGAATCCGATTTGTCACTAAGTGTCAGTTCATTCCACGGCGAACTTTCGAGTTCCTTTGTAATGCCATCCTGAATCCCGAGAAGATGAGGATGCCGCACTCGTGCATTCTTTGGGAGCATTACCCACCTGTCTATGAGTTTCTCAAAATATGCAGGTGGTCTGTCTTCAACCACCTCACCGGGCTCGACATCAGATTTCCCATGCGAGATGCGAGTTGTCGGACGGAATATTACAGGTATCTCAAATTTTTCGGATAATTCAAAAGCATAAGGGATCATGTCCTTTGCTTCCTGTATTGTGGATGGGTCCAGGCATGGTACAAGTGAGAAATCCGCATACTTTCGAGTGTCCTGCTCGTTCTGGGATGAGTGGCATGACGGGTCATCTGCAACGATTATGACCATGCCGCCTTTGATACCTGTATATGCAAGTGTCATCAAAGGATCTGCTGCAACATTGAGTCCTACATGTTTCATAGTAACAACGGAACGTACACCTGACCATGCGGCACCTGCTGCCACTTCCATTGCCACTTTTTCATTCACTGACCACTCAACATAGAAATTCCGATTATCCATTTTGGACAATGTATCAATGATCTCGGATGACGGCGTGCCGGGATATCCCGATATGACCTGTGCGCCTCCTTCCACAATTCCCCGCGCTATTGCGACGTTGCCAAGCATATACTCGCGTGTGTTCATGTTAGATCTCCTGATGATTTGATGGAGTACATTTATGATAAATTTATCGAGGATTTCTATCAAAATACTCTACCTAAAAGGAGGGATATTTTTTCGCAGTGATTAACAGTTCAATTCAATATTTGCTGGAATTTAGCTTTCATCACATCATAATGAATAAATACTATCATAGATTTATATAAGTGTGTGAATAGATCGACAATTATGGGTTTAAGAGGTTGTCAATTATGGCTAAAACGAAAGAAAATAAAAGTAATGATGAGACTAAATCTCCAGCAAAGAAAGAAAACGAATATATTGGAATTGACTTTGGAACATCTAAAGTTGCAATATGCACGAGTGATGGAAAAAAAATACTTGAACAAAGCGTTGTTGGCTATCCAAAGGATGTCATTGCCCGAAATTTACTAAAAGCTGATGTGCTGTACGGAACTAAAGCACTCAAACATCGTAATTCTTTGAACATCAAAAGACCGGTTGAGGATGGAGTGCTGATAAATGACAAAGAAAGTATAGAAGCTGCAAGAGGATTGCTGGAACATTGTCTGAAATCGATAAAATTACAAGATGATGACATAAGCTATACTATAGTTGGCGTTCCTGCAGAAGCCAGCATTTTGAACAAGAAAATGCTGACAGGAATGGCAAAAGAGTTCTTTACCGGAGTAATGGTTGTAAGTGAACCATTTTGTGTTGCTTACGGTGTTGAAGAACTTGAACACGCAATTTTTGTTGACATTGGTGCAGGAACCATCGATCTATGCAGAGTACATGGTACTCTCCCACAACCGGAAGACCAGATCAGCATCCCAAGAGGCGGCGATTTCATTGATTATGAAATTATCAAACTGATCACTGAACAATATACGGATGCAAGTATCACAAAAGAACTGGTAAAGAAGTGGAAAGAAATATTTGGATTCGTTGGAACCAGTTCAAATGATTGTGTTGTTGAGATACAAGTTGGAGCATCAACACTGCAATTGCCTATTGCTGAGGAAATTAAGCAGGCATGTGAATCTTTAGTACCAGAAATCGTTGTTGGCATCAGTAAACTAATATCCACCTATGACCCTGAGTTTAGGGATGAACTTCGGAAAAACATCAGGATTTGCGGTGGCGGAAGCCGTATTGCAAATATAGATACATTCATTGAAGAAGCATTAGAGCAGATTGGTGGAGGAAAAGTGTCAATTGTAAACGACCCGATATATGGCGGAGCTAACGGGGCACTGAAACTTGCAGAGAACATGCCACCTGAATTCTGGGACCAAATACGTTAAACTGTAATGGCAGCAGCATAATACATTTACTGCTGTTTTCCATGAAATGACTGACAATGCAGCATACCAGAGAACATTCCAACATTGGGTGCATTATTTACTTAGTCAATTTGGTGCGAGTCAACTGAACGCCCTTATTGACGAGTATCTCATGATGAAATGGATCGATCAGGATATCGCAGATGTTGCACTCAAGATAGCACAGGAGATGGATGTCAAGATTGCCCCTGTGTCTGATTATGAGGATCATCTTGGAATATCATATATTTTTATACAGAAATTGATGGGAAAGCAAGTCCATGATGATATGCTCCCCCCATTTGTTGAAAATGCCGAACTGACACAACAATTAAAATCTGTTTTTGATGAGGATCTGAGAGCAAGATTCGATTCGCAGGTGCAGGATCTGGAAGAAACACGTGGTGAGGCTGTCAAATCCGATGCTGAACTGCAAGATGTGGAAATCGAAGCCAAACAGAAACAAGCAGAAATTGAAGACCTAAGAGCTGCAATTGAAAATAAACTTGAAGAACTCAGGCCTAAGATCGAAGAACTGGATGAGAGAAAGAACAACTATGAAATTGAATTGAAAGAACAAGAGGAAAATGAAATACAATTCAATGAAAATAGGGAAATTTACGACAATGAATCCAGGGAATTCGAGGTTAAACGAGAAGAACTCGACCAGCTAAAAACAAAACTCGAATTGGAAAGGCAAGAGATTGAGAATCGAATGCTTGAGATCGAGGAGAAAAAGAAAACGGCAACATTTGAGCTTGAACAGACACAGGAAGAACTTGAAGGAGTGAAGAGCAAACTTCAAGATGAGGAACTGGTAGTCAAAGAGAAACAAGTAGAAATTGAGGAAATGAAAAATGAAATCCAAAATGAACTTGCGGAATTCAAATCTAAGAGCGAGGGATTGGAGGAAAGAAAAAACAATTACGAAAATGAACTGAAAGCGCAAGAGGAAAAGGATAATCAGTTCAATGAGATCAGGGAAATTTACGACAATGAATCCAGAGAGATCGAGATAAAACGGGAAGAACTCAATAATCTTAAAACAAACCTCGAATTTGAAAGGCAAGAGATTGAGAATCGAATGCTTGAGGTAGATGAGAAAAAGAAAACGGCAACATTTGAGCTTGAACAAACACAGGAAGAACTTGAGAGAGCGAAAAATGAACTGCAGAGTGATGAACTGAAAGTCAAAGAGAAACAAGCAGAAATTGAGGAAATGAAAAATGGAATCCAAAATAAACTTGTGGAACTGACACCAAAGATCAAGGAACTGGATGAGAAGAAAAACAATTATGAAAACGAGCTGAGGGCGCAAGAAGAAAAAGAAGATCAGTTCAATAACAGAAGGGAAATTTACGATGACGAATTCAGGCAATTAGATATCAAAAAGGGCGAACTTGAGGGAATAAATAGCAGACTACAGGATGAGGAATTGAAAGTCAAAGAGAAACAGACCGAAATTGAGGAAATGAAAAATGGAATCGAAAACGAGTTTGTGGAACTAAGACCTAAAATCGAGGAACTGGATGAGAGAAAGAACAATTATGAAGATGAACTGAAAGTGCAAGAAGAAAAAGAAGATCAGTTCAGTGAGATCAGGGAAATTTACGATAACGAATCCAGGGAAATTGAGATAAAACGAGAAGAACTCAGCCAACTAAAAGCAAACTTCGATGTTCAAAGGCAAGAGATTGAAGATCAAAT
>JAUWBW010000151.1 GCA_030609665.1 Methanosarcinaceae archaeon
TTCAATACCTGCACATATGGCGGGCTTGCACTTATGCCGCTTATTGCAGGTACGTTCATAGATTATCTTGGCTTTGTATCGATATTCCTGATCAGTGCACTCATATTAAGTGCATCAATACTTTTAAGGTTGGATCGATAACGGGAAAATCCTCGCTGACGTTCAGATTAATTCGCACTATATATTTGAAAAATATATGCTAAAACAAAAAAATGGTCAATATATCAAAAAAATATGAGGTTAATCCTCATGTTGATCCTTTAAGGTTTCCGCTATCGCATTTATGTATTCGGTAATATCAGTGCTTATATCTTTTATAATAGCAACATATTTTTGCTGCCCATTGATCTCAACATTATTGTGGCTTACAAGCAGATTCTTTCTTGTTCCATCTTTTTTCACCATAACCGTTTCATATGTCCCACATTCACCTGCTTGAACTTCATTCCACCGATTCATCATGAATTCAGTGTATTTAGGATCTATTGTTTCCAGAACCGGTTTGTTGATAATTTCTTCTTTTATATAACCAGACATTTCGCAGCATGCATTATTGGCAAATTCAATCTTGCCCTCGCTATCGACTACCATTATACCATCATGGGACATTGAAACTATCATATCAAGATAGTTTTTCGTGTTGATAATTTCTTTCTCTGCCTGCTTGCGCTCGGTGATGTCATAGTAATGTTCGATCCTACCTCCAGCGTAAAGTCCTGATTGGATAGGTTTACTTCGGTGTTCAAGCCAACGTTCTTTACGCTCGTCATTAGGTAGCACATGGCACTCGAAATGCTCGACATAGGTATTATCATCATAGGTGTTGAATACTTTATTAGCAAAACTATCTGGATCCTCAAAGATATCCTTTATTCTCTCGCGAATTAGCCGCCTTTTATCCTTTCCGATAATCTCGTTCTTTTTTAAGCCAAAGTAGTCTTCCAATGCGTGGTTCACCCAGACAACTCTTAAGTAAGAATCAAGGATAAAGATGCCAACTGCTGAACTGTCAAGCACATCATCGGTCAACGAGCGATACTTTTCATTGCTCTCCCATAAAGCCTCCTCCACCTGCTTACGCTCGGTGATGTCGCGGATAACAGCCACCAGATAATCCTTTTCATTTTGGGTGACCAATTTAGTATTCACTTCTATCGGAAATGTAGTGCCATCTTTGCGTTTATATACGCCCTCGTTTATTATCTGACAATTATCTATCATTATTTTATCGACATGATCTTTCCATGAATCTATATCCTGAATTTTCATTTCAAAATCTATGACTTTCATACTCAGGAGTTCTTCACGGGTGTAACCAAGACTGGTGCATGCTTTCTCATTAGCATCTAAAATAAGGGCTGTTTGTGGGTCTGCAACGAATATGGCATCATTTGATTGGTTGATCTGATCTCTAAACAACTGCAATTTTTTGTTTGCTTCTGAAAGTTCAGATGTCCTTTCTTCAACCATAATTTCAAGTTTATCATGCATTTTTTGTAATTTATTTTCGGCTTTCTTCCGCTCAGCAATCTCATTTTCAAGTTCATTCGTTTTTCTAGTTAACTTGTCAAGATATTGATTGCTTGCAATTGCGATAGAGATCATAACTCCTACCTGTTCAAGTACTGATAGTTCCTGATCTGATATTTCCCGGTGAATGTCACTGTAAAGCACAAAAATTCCAAATACCTTGCCATTTTTAAAAAGAGGTACCCAAATCATAGTTTTAAGAGACCCCACAATTATTCTTACATCATCCCATGGTTTTAGTCGTGGGTCTGAAAAAGGGTCATGTAGCACAACGATCTTGCCTGTTTCAAAAGCTTCACCTGACGGACTTGAAAGAATTGGTACTTTCACCCTGTTGACAAGTTCAGGATATATCTCAGGCAAGTCATAAGAAGCGACCATATGTGCTTCGCCTTCATCGTCTACCTTAATAACAGTGCCAAAAAGATAATCCCGATCATCGCATGCGACTTGCAGTATTCTCTCGATGTATTGCTTTGGAGGCAACATCACATCAATTTCGGTAAGTGCACGATTTAAATTTTGCATAGTGTTATCCTATTCGTTTTTTGGAGGTTTTAGTGATGGATTTACGCTACAATACATCTCAGGATCACCTGTATTGAAAAAAAGACATTTTCCACATTGGATGCATTTTGCGACATCATCTTCCCGACCGGCAAGTGACTTGTCGACCAGTTTGGGATCAGCCACCTGTGCACGCCCTATTGCGACAAGGTCTGCTTTGCCGGTCGAAATGATCGCTTCTGCCGCACTCAATGATAGGATGGAGCCGACTGCACAAACCGGTACGATGGCATATTGTTTTAATTCTGCTGCAATCCCGATGTAAGGTGTTTCACCAATATCGGGCCCGGGAATGATCATTTCCATTGATGCGTATACACCTGCTGAAACATTCAACATATCCATGCCGGCACGTTCAAACATTGGGATGATCTCCTTATAATCAGATGGTTTCAGTCCATCGTCCACATACTCATCTCCACTGACGCGCACACTTATTGCGATCTTTGAACCGAGTTTTGACCGGATACCTTCCAATATCTCTATAATAAGTCTGGCACGGTTTTCCACACTGCCGCCATAGTCGTCTTTTCTGTGGTTTGAATATGGTGATAAAAATTCATTGAGCAGATAACCGTGTGCAACATGAATCTCCACTACTTTTACTCCTGCATCTGCTGCCCGGACGGTTGCATCAATAAAATCATTGCGCACGCGCTCGATATCAGCGAGTGTCATTTCACGTACATGGTAGTTTAGATCAAATTGTGACATCAAAGGACATGGTATGGCACTTGGTGCGATCAGATCGCAACCGGTTACTGCATTCAATGCCTGACGTCCGTAATGTATTAACTGCACTGCAGGAACTGCGCCGTTTTTTTCTATTTCTCCGAAAAGTTTTGTAAGACCGGGAATATAGCAATCATCATCGATCCGCATTAGGCGGTCAAATGCAATAGAATCTGACGATACTACAGCCGCACCTGTAAAAATTAAACCACAGCCACCCTGTGCTATCGCATTGTAGAAATCTATCAGTTTATCGGATACCGTTCCGTCAGGGTTTGCATAATTTGTATGGAATGCCGGAAAGACAATTCGATTTTTAAGATTAACTTTTCCAATATCAATTGTATCAAAAACTGATGGATAGTTGTTTATTTCATTTATTGTACCAATATCTTTTATCATGCCTGTTTTATTTTCCACGAAATGAACACCCCTTTTTTAATAAATAATTGATTTTGTAATCATTGCTAAAATATTTGACATATTTAAGCATTATTGCTATACAATATGTTATCTTATATATTTTCTGATGATTTTAAATCCATTGGAACAAATCAGAAAGCATGGTGCACTTTAGCTAAAATGCATAATGTCACGCTTTTTTGAGTGTAACCCAGAATACAGACCCCTGTCCCTTTGGATTATCCTCCACGCCAACACAACCCCCATGCAGATCAACAATTCTCTTAACGATTGCAAGTCCAAGCCCCATTCCTTTGATCCCGCGTTTATCTGTACGCTTGAATCGTTCGAACAGGTGTGGTTTATCCTCGTCTGGAATACCGATTCCAAAATCGGTTACTGTTATTGTCCAATCTTCTTCTGTATCTGATGTATCAACAATTATTTTGTTTTTGTCCCCCCCATATTTTATGGCGTTTGATAAAAGATTCACAAAAACCTCTTTGACCAGTGGATTCACATTTATAAAACAATCGTTTTTTTGTGTAAACTCAATTTTGATCTGTTTTTTATTCAGTTCCGGTTCGAAATCGTCTATGGTATCTTTAAGAATATTACATAGATTAGTTTTATGGAATTCAATATCATCAACAGATTCCAGTTTTGCAAGTTTACTTGCTGTTTCAACAAGATTAATAAGTTTTCCAGTGTTGCGTTCAATTGCTTTTAGCACTTTGATACTATTTTGGTCTTTATTAGTATTCAATAATATCTCGGTGTACCCCTTGATAATGCCTACAGGATTCAAAAGGTCATGATGAAGCACATCTCCAAAGAGTATTTTTAGCTCATTGGAATGTTGCAATTCTTCTGTATATTTTTGAAGCACTTCTTCAGCCTGTTTTAGTTGTGTTATATCCTGCAATGTTTCTACAACAGCAATCAATTCCCCTTTACTATTTTTTATAGGTACAGCATCAAAAATGAGGTAGCGTTCTTTTCCACCGATATTTTGCATCCACTCTTCAGCATACAAACCATCCGGTGCATATATTGACGTACTATGTTTTGTGTAATATTTAGACAGTTCATCAAAATTTTCATCTATAACACAATCTGCAATACACGGACGGTTGCAACCATGAAACACATTTCCATGGTCACTGGTTCCAATCATGTTTTCTGCTTTAAAACCTGTGAGTTCTTCACAGGCTTTATTCCAGTACAGGATTTTGTGCTGTGAATCAACAACAAAAGCAGGTATTGCACAATGTTGGATCAGGTTTGATGAGAATTCTTTTTCTTCTTGTAGTATTCTCTCTGCATTTTTGCGCTCGGTAATATCACGTATTACACCTATCATGTAATCTTTATTTTCATGAATTATGTACTTTACATTAATTTCAATTGTTACAACAGGATGATCTATTTGCTTAATTTCTCTTTCCAATATTAGTGATCCTTTTTTCTTAACTTCTTCAACATGATCTTCCCATGAAAAGTTGTCTTTGAACATCTCAACATCTATAACTCCTATATTCAGAATTTCTTCACGTGTGAGTCCAAGAGTTGTGCAAGTTTTGTCATTAACTTCTAAAAAGCGGCTTGTTTTTGGGTCAACAACAAATATGTCATCGTTGGATTGATTAATGAGGTCTTTAAACAATTGGAGTTCAGT
>JAUWBW010000075.1 GCA_030609665.1 Methanosarcinaceae archaeon
CCTCGCTAAGAATTCCGGTAAAAGACCGGGTTAATAGGGTCGGGATGTACGCACCAAGGCAACGAGGTGTTCAGTCCGCGGCTACTAATATTCGTGCCTCTCTACTTTGCTATGTCCAGGCGAATTCTGGTATGCGTGTAATGTGAGATTAAAACATTACACGCACAGGTAAATGCACAAGCATTAACCTGTATGCGATGCGGTTTATACATGATCCCATTCCAAACAAAAATTATATTTGTCGCGATGTAAAGCTTTATATCGATTGCGTCAATACTTATGCTTCGCTTTACAGATGCCAAGGTGGCGGAGAGGCTTACGCAATCGCCTGCAGAGCGATTCTACTCCGGTTCGAATCCGGACCTTGGCTCTTTAAATCCATTTCATAAGTTGTGAGTATGGCGGCCATAGCGGCAGGGTAATTCCTGTACCCATTCCGAACACAGAAGATAAGTCTGCCAGCGTTCCATATTGTACTGAGGTACGAGAGTCCTCGGGAACTACGGATCGCTGCTGTGCTCACTCTTATTATTACCTACATTTTTTTCAATCGGTTTTACAACTAAGAGTGGAAACTCTATTTTCCTGCGACAATGAAGTGAATCACTTAATTCCAGCGGGAACGTGCGCGCGAGGCGCAACAATATTGATTCGAATCCGAGCACCGGTTAGAGATACATCTACTGCCAGCACGGAGGTTCAAAAGAAAAAATGAAATGCTGGTGCAATAAATGCACCAATTAAAAAATATAAGATCAGGAAAGTGATAAAATTGCTTCTGCCAGATCGCCATTTGCGGTTTTTAATGCTTCGCGGGCTGCATCCTCAGAAACACCGGTCTGCTCAGCAACCAATCTGACATCGTCATCAGGTATCGCAAGTTCCCTTGCAACCTCTTCCGGAGTTCCTACAACTTGGTACGTATCAACACCCTGTGCGTTCATAATGGAAACATTCGCATCATTGAACACAATATCCTTCTCAGGTGTACGTATGATAACCTGCTCAACATCATTGATCTCAGTGAGGTTGATCCCCATCTGTTTCATCATCGATTTCAACTTTGTGGGGTTCATACCCCTGCCGCCCATACCCGGAAACATTCAATCACCTATAACTTTAGCTTAATTATTGGCAGCTACTGCAACCTGAACCGCAAGCACTTACAGCATTTGGATTATCGATCACAAATCCTTTACCATGTGCAGTATCGATATAATCGACTTTTGCATCGTTAAGTGCCTCAGAAACATCCTTGCTCATCACAATACTCACATCGTTGTTTGATACTGCGACATCATCTTCATTTGACTCATTGTCAAGTGCAAGACCATACTGTATGCCACTGCAACCCATACCTGCGATAAAGATTCGAAGTGAATGGTCCTGTTTCTCTTCAGATTCCAATAACGATTTCAACTCAACTGCTGCTGTTTCTGTAATTTCTACCATGATATTCACCTTTTTTGATATCTCTTATTAATAACCCTTATAAAATGACTGTGAATCATTTAACTATATATAGAGTTATTGGTATATATAATATTCGTACATGCACGAACAAAACGGGTTACATAAATTCAACATCTTCATCCACAGGATTGCACAACACCTCTGCATTGTGTCCACTAATTTCCACTGAATTTCTTTTTCCATTCAGTTCCCAAATAGGCATATATACCATATCAAGGTCAAGATTCACGTCCTCAGCACTTGGCTTGAAGAGTTTGTGTTCAGAGACAATAGTATCTCCAATCATTTCATCAAAACGTACATCCTCAGTATGCTCATCGATGATTGTTTTAAGTAGTTTTTTGTTTGCCTCATCGCGTGTAAGAACAGGTCCCTTTACTTCATACTCCTCATCGGGCACCTCTATACTGTCATGAACATCCTTGATCTCTATAAGTTCATTGTTGCCGTTCAATGCATTCAGACATCCAGCGCCATCTCCTGAAATATCTATGATCTTGGACTTATACTGCTGCTCAATATTAATGGAATACTCATATTTCCAGAAAGGCACGAACTTAAGAGAAACATTATCCACAATTCCAACATGCTGCTTTGCAATATTAGTTGCGTGTTCCTTTGAAACATTCAAAGGCACAGCATGTAGATTCAAGACCATAGGTGGATTTGCTTCCACTGGTGGTGATCGAACCGATTCTGGTTGTGTAAACATACCTCCGCCCCATTGTGATTGTGGTGTGGATATAGGTTCGGGCACCGCAGGTGCTTTTTTTGTAGCCTCGCCTTGTCCAAACATCCCAAAAATAGAATTGCCCTCATCTGCGCCAAAACCGGTATTCCTAGTTTGGCCGGTAGCCTGCTGGCTAACAGGTGGTATCAATTCAAGATCTGCAGTAGTTCCTTCAATATCAGCAAGAACAGCCTTTCCAATCTGAAGTGCAACGTCGTCCCGATCCCACACGATCAGTCCACTTTCGGTGGCATATTGATAAAGATCATCTGGCATCGAATGGGTTGCGACATAAAGCCCCTTGCCATCGGTAACCTGATCTGTAAAATTTTTTATATCCGCATAGTCAGGATAAGCACCGAACTTAATAAGTGTCTTGTATCCGTTTTTCTCAGCTACCATGTCATATCTGTACGATTCGGTAACATTGTACCCGGATGATGAAAAAATATCCCTCAATATTTGCAATAAGCCCTGTTTCATAATAATCAACTATCCATAGGTTGTAGCACTAAAATATGTTTCTGTCGCAAGTTGGTCAACACATCATAACACACGTGTCGTAGTTTCCAGTTCGACACCCTTGTGAGTAAGGCTGTATGATATTGTCCGGTTTGGTGTGATCATACCCCGCATCTTGCGGATCATGATGGTATGTTCGATCTCACTGCCACGTTCTTTCATGCGGAACTCGATCACGCCGTCACACACATGCTTTAAGGTGTTCTCCATCACCGAATCGTGCATGCCACTTGTCATAAGGATCAAGTGTACCGCACCTGAGAGTTTGCCAACAGACGACATAATCTCTATCGCTTCGACAACATCGTTCAATTCATACGAGCGCAGATAAAAAGAGATTGAATCAATTACACCTCTATATTTCCCGTCACGCTTCTTGGTAACAGTTGATTTTAGGAGATTCAATGGATCTGTACCCTGTTTCAAGAAATCCTTTGCCGAAACATTGGATATAAGTTCTTTTGGAAGCACATTGTAAAATCTTGGTGCGTATGCATCGATAAAATCGATCTTATCCAGAAGTTCATCCTTAGTGCCCCACCCAAACTCATCCATTTCGGATGCGATCTCCTGTATGGGGTGTTCGGATGAGAGATAGAACACTTCTTCACTGTTCACCAATCCGCCATATGCGAACTGTTGTGCAAATATCTCTGAACCGGCGCCAGGTTCGGCAAGAAGCAAAATAGTAATTCCAGGCGGCACGCCACCACCTAATTGCACGTCCAATCCTGCGATTCCGGTAGGAACCTGATAACCACCCGTACCATCGAAGCTGTAATCCATATTTTCACCGTAAAATGTTTTTGTTAAGTTCTTCGGTTTACAACCTCAGACACGTGTTTTCAGTAAGTTTAATATATTTTAATATAGATGCCTCTTAGTTTTTATACTATATAGTAATTAGTGATTCACATGATAGACCTTGATAATATGAAGTACGATGATGATGGATTGATCGCTGCAATTTCACAGGATTACAAAACAGGCGAAGTCCTTATGATCGCATACATGGACCGGGAAGCACTTGAAAATACCATTGAGACCGGACACGGTCATTACTGGAGCCGCAGCCGCCAGAAACAGTGGAAGAAAGGAGAGAGTTCAGGCCATGTGCAGATAATTCACGACATCAGGGTTGACTGTGATATGGATGCGATCCTGCTTCAGGTCGAACAGATCGGTGGCGCGTGCCACATGGGATTCAGGTCATGTTTCTACCGCACGATCGAAGGCGATGTTGTTGGTGAGAAAGTTTTTGATCCGGATGAGGTCTATTAAATACATAGATCCCTCTACCCCTTCATTTATTTTATCAATTGAATTATATACGTTCGAGCCATAGGTATTCCTATGGAAACAGATGTCGATTCAGGAGTCAGGATAGTACCTGATACTAGTGTCATTATTGACGGGCGTATCTCTGAAAAGGTAAGAAGCGGAGAATACGCAGGTGCACAGGTCTTTGTGCCCGAAGCCGTGGTATCAGAACTTGAGGCACAGGCAAACCGTGGTTTTGAGATAGGTCAAAAAGGACTGGATGAACTTTTAGAGTTGCGGACTCTCTCGGATGAGGATGCGATCACACTTTCTTTTGTGGGCGAGCAACCCAGTCTTGAACAGGTCAAACTTGCAAGTTCCGGTGGCATCGATGCAATAATACGCGCACAAGCCGTTGATCTGGATGCGGTCTTTGTAACAGGTGACAGGGTTCAGGCACAGGTCGCAACATCAAAAGGATTGAAAGTGGAATGGATATCTCCTGAAAAGGAAGAATTTGGCACTCTTTTGATCGAGGATTATTTCACGGACGACACGATGTCTGTGCATCTTAAGAACAAGGTCGTGCCAATGGCAAAACGGGGTACGATCGGTGATGTCAAATTTGTTCCTATCGGGGATAAGCCGAGTACTCACAATGAACTAAAAACAATTTCAAGGGAACTGGTCGAGAGGGCACGCGCGGATTCGGAATCGTTTACGGAGATGTCATCCAAAGGTGCTTCTGTCCTGCAGATCAGGAATATGCGTATCGCGATCACGAACCCGCCTTTTTCGGATGATATTGAGATCACGGCAGTGCGTCCAATCGCTGTGGTAAGTCTGGATGAGTACAGGCTGGGCGATAAATTGAAAGAGCGGATACTTGCCCAGCGCGGTATCCTTGTTGCAGGTCCCCCCGGTGCAGGAAAATCTACATTTGCGGCAGGAGTTGCGATATATCTGAACGACAATGGTTTTGTTGTCAAGACAATGGAATCCCCGCGCGATCTTCAGGTGCCTGATGAGATTACACAGTATGCGCCATTAGATGGCGACATGGAAAAGACTGCGGATCTGCTTCTTCTGGTTCGACCGGATCATACGATATATGATGAGGTTCGAAAGACGCGCGATTTCCTGATATTTGCGGATATGCGTCTTGCAGGTGTGGGAATGATCGGTGTCGTACACGCCAACCGTGCTATAGATGCCATTCAGCGGCTTATCGGGCGTGTGGAACTTGGTGTTATCCCGCAAGTTGTGGATACGGTTGTGTTCATTGACAAGGGCGAGGTTGCAAAGGTGCAGATACTTGAGTTCACTGTGAAGGTGCCGTCAGGTATGATGGAGCAGGATCTTGCACGACCCGTGATTACGGTTTCTGATTTTGAGACTGGCACAACAGAGTATGAGATTTACACCTATGGTGAGCAGGTCGTTGTGATGCCTGTTGGTAATGTGGACATGGCAAAGAGACCTGCATGGAAACTTGCAGAGTCCGAAGTTTCAGACGTGATCTCACGATATGCGAGTGGTCCTGTGGAGGTTGATATGGTTTCAGACAGCAGGGCGACCGTGAAGGTTTTGGATCAGGATGTTCCGCGTATTATTGGTAAGGGCGGAAGTATGATCGATGAGATCGAACGAAAACTTGGTATCCATATCGATGTACGCAAGATCGAGGAGACTACGGGGCACAAGGGTGCAAGCAATAAGCGGTATCGTCCCATAGTTGAGCGAACAAAAAAGCATGTTGTGATGAATATTCCTGAACTTGCCAAGCAGGATGTTGAGGTCTATGTTGGAGATGAATATCTTTTCACGGCAACCGTTGGTAGGCATGGTGATATTAAGACAAGGTTGGGTTCGGATATTGCGGATGATATCCTTGATGCTGTGGAGTATGGGGAGCCTGTTGAGATCAGGGTTGTTTAGGCATATTTGTGGGTGCTAAAATTAGAAATGATCAAATGATTGCCGATTGGTAAATTACTGACCCGTAATCAAAGATCATCCAGATCGTACACAATAAATCCCTCATCTCGCAGACGTTCCTTGTCTTTGATCTTCTTTGCAACCAACCCAAAATGTTCTGTGCGTATGCCGTTGTTCCATTGTACGAATGTTGCTTTTTCCTCGAGTTTACCAAGAATCCGCCGACAATCAGTCAATGAAAGTGTTTTCCATTTACATTCAATGAACATGATATCCTTTGAACTGTCATTCAATGCCACAAGATCAATCTCTTTGTCCTTATGCCACCAGCGTCCAATCTTTGTAAACTCCATGGGTCGCATTTCCCAGAGAAGTTCTTTTGATATTTTTTCAAAAACAAAACCAAGATAGGAATTAAAATTGGTTTCAAAGTTTTCGATCTTAAGACCATTGTATATCAGACTCTTGTTTGGATATACAAAACGGAACCAGAATGTGAAATAATTGTCTGTAATATAATATCTGGCGTTTCTTGATCTTGGGATTCTTTCAGTAATCGGGTATTCGGCTTTCACTATGTTCAATGTTGACAGGTTTGACAAATATTGCGATACAACAGAGGAACTCAGTCCGGTGTAATTGACAATGTCTCCAAACTTGGTTTTTCCAAAAGCAATCGCTTTGAGTATCGCAAAATACCTTGCAGGTTCCCTGAACTCATATTTGAGGAGAAATTCTGCCTCTTCAAGCAACAGGCTTTCAGTGGAATACAATGTATCAAGATCATCTATCTTTTTCATCTTGAAATTGGCTTCTCTTATGTAGTATGGTATCCCGTCAGTGATTGCATATACCTTTACCAGATCTTCTTTTTTAAATTTCGGAAAGAATAATGAAAAATGCCTGAATTTCAATGGCTCGATTTTCATCTGACCTGTTCGCCTGCCATACAAGGGGCTCTTGCTGCCAAGTACATGCTGCTCCATCATGGTTATTGACGATCCGCACAAGATCAGCATGATATTTGAATCTTTAAGATAAAGGTCCCATGCTTTTTGAAATATTGAAGGTATTGCCTTATTGCCACTGATGAGGTATGGATACTCATCAATCACAACGACTAATCTTTCCGCGCACTTTGCCATCTCTTTGAGTGTATCTCCCCAATTTAGATCCGATGATCCAATCAGTTCATTGTTTACTCCATCAGCCACAAGTAATCGAAACTCAGAAAGGTTTTCTGGATCGCCTCTCTCATCAGCAAGAAAATATATGGCATTCTTATCTTTTATGAACTCCCGTATGAGTTCAGTTTTCCCCACTCTTCGTCTGCCGTATATTGGAATAAATTCGCTTCTGCCTGATTTATATGCGGAATTGAGGGAGTTTAACTCTTCAGTCCTGTTGACGAATTGTTCAATCATGATTAGCATAATCGTGTTTAAACTATTTAATAATTCTGGATTATGTGGTTTAGACAAAAGTTGTTTAAATACGATTAGCATAATCATGTTTAAACTATCAACTCATATAGAATTCAATTATCGAGAATTTCTATCGATTCTCTAACGAATTTCTCGATCAAAAAAAGGTTATTTACACACAATCACAATAATCGTGTGTAAAGTACGTAATTACAGCAAATGCTGACTGGAAAATGCTGCTTTCATTCTGAACTTTTCATTTTCTTCGCAAAATCACTGCCAAACTCAACGCACGCACCGAGTTCTTCCATTGTTGGCTGCCATTTGAATTTGATGCCTTCCAAAAGGATCTCTATCTTTGCGCCCTTAAGTCTATCCTCCAACTGTTTGAGGCTTTCCCCGCTCCATCCGTATGATGCAAAAGCGGCACCGACCTTGTTCTTGAACCTCAATCCCTTCAGATCCTCAAGGATCGGCATAATTGTTGGCAAAAGACCATTGTTCATTGTCGGGCAGCCGAGAAGGATTCCTTTTGCTTTGAACACTTCGGTCAGGACATCGTTGCGGTCATGATCTGCAATATTGAACAAATTGTATTTCACCCCTTCATTTCCAATCCCTTCACCAATGGCAGCAGCCATCTGTTCTGTGCCTTTCCACATGGTGTCATAGATAATAACAACAGACCCGTCATTTTTACCGGATGCCCATTCGTAATATTTCTCAACGATCTGCATCGGGTCTTTTCTCCAGATTATTCCGTGGCTTGGAGCTATTATATCAACTGGAATATCCAGTTTTACGAACTCATCGAGTTTTTTGGTGACAAGGTCGCTGAATGG
>JAUWBW010000084.1 GCA_030609665.1 Methanosarcinaceae archaeon
TTATACACTCATTTTTTGTTTTTTTTGGACAACCCTTTCGAGTTTTTTTGTCCACATCTTATCTCCAATGTCAGTGTATTCACATTCGAGATAATGTTGCACTGCAATGCTTAAGGCGTCCTTGGTTGACGACTCTTTGCATTTCTGCTTGAGCGCGATCAAGTCATCCTCTGCAAGTACGGTTTGTGCGTGTACAATTTTTACCATTATCTCACCTTATTGAGTTCAAACGTGTAAACCACATGTTTTCCTCATTATCATCATTATGATGAGGAGTATATAAGTGTTATCGTTTGCAGGATAATAGGACCACATAAGAGAGATAATCAGGCATTACTTTGGAATTATATCGCCAGATCTTGTATGTCAGAACAAATTGATTTTTTACTGGAGATATTTTCATATTATATTGATTATGATAACAATATGTTCTTTGAGGGAATATAATTTTATTAAATCCTGTTTACTTAGCAGATCAATGATAAAAAAAAGGGACTGTCAAATCTTTTGGTGTTTTGGAAAGCATAAAACTCATTGATTTCGTGGGTGATATACCATTCCACAAGAGAAGCAACGCAGAGACCACAGTTCACATGATCAAATCCAAGTTTGGCGATTCAGTGAAAAGCAAAACATGGATTGCACAGGTTAATGAGGTACTTTGTAAGGTTATCTGTCATAACATCTGTGTTGTAATTCAGGAAATGTTTGAATTGGGAATTAAGCCGAATTTTAATTTTAGTGTTGAAAGGCACGAATCAACTATGACATTGTGAAAAAGAATAATATATTATTCTTTTTTATATTAATTACACAGAACAAATCATTTGGAAAACTATATATAGACAAGAATCCATAGATTAATTTGAACACGAATCCCATGTGATAGGATAAATGTCCCTAGGCTCAATAGAGTTATCGCATGGTTTAATCTTATTTTATTTCATTAAAATTGATGACTTTGTCTACTTCTTTATCTAATTCATATGCAAGACTGTTGGTTTCGTGGTCATCATGTCGAAACCCTGCAACAATGACTTCCTTTCCCAATTTTTGACGGACTAATCGAATCGTTGGTATTAAGTCTTTATCACCAGAAACAATAATAAAAGTATCATAAGGACAAGGATTGGTTTGATAAGCTATTTCAATTGCTTTTGTTGCCACAGCAATATCTATCATTTTTTCTTTATGAGGTTTTTTTCGTAAGTTTCTTCCACATATATGGCATTTGTCGTTGCAATGTGAACATTGATTCAAATCTGGATAATATTTTAAATCATAATCGTGGACTATAATCCCAGATTTACTAATTTTATTTAGAGCTTTTTGTTGCCCCTTGTTATTTCTATCAACCGAAGTAAAATAGTGAGTTTTACATACTGGATTAATATCTCCATCAACGTGTGGGAGTAAAATTGAAGGAAGGTCTGGAGGCCAAATCATATTACCGTTACGTTTCCCACTTAAAAACAAATTGGTTCCATCAACAATGATTACAACATTCTTTAACATCTATAAAAAATAGATTGTATCTTATTTCATTGTTTTGGTATTAAAATTTACACAATTTTTGAGACTTTTTATTATCTTCTGGAATTGTTCGGAAAACCGCGGAGAGCGCAGAGGCACGCAGAGAAAAACAACGATCCTCTGCGTTCTCCGCGACCTGCACGCCCTACAGGCGTAGCAGGCACTCAACTCCGTAGGAGGTGAGTGTGCTCTGCGGTGAATTTTTTTGCCACGATTCGTTTATTCAGAATATATTAAAAAGTCTCCAATTTTTTTATAAGATTATAGTTCTGTGTAGAAACTCAGCATTCTGTGTATAAAGTCGGGCAATAATCCGACTTTCTACACAAAGCCGCATAGGCTGAAACTTGTATAGCTCAGTTAGTTGTAAAAAACGTACGTTTTTCATGTTTTTTTGATAGTATACTACTCCGCAAGTATAATTTAGAACTATAGATGGCCACAGAGAACACAAAGGGATGATGTTAAGGCTGTGGAAAAGGCATCTCTGTGACCTCTGTGTTCTCTGTGGCAAAAAGTTACAAAAAACATATATGGTTTAGTATATCACAATTTACAGGATGGGCGAGCCACTTGTATCCTGTCAATCCTGTCCATTTATTCAGGCAATGCGATTCCATATTTGGCGACATATCCCACAATAGTGATATTACCCACACAATGTTAAAGAGAACCTAAAATGGTTGTGAAATGTTTCGATCAGGGGTACTTACACCAATCGAATCGTCTCAAGGTTTGTAAGTGCGCGCGTCTCGATCTTGTATTTTTTATATATCGAACTTGCAAGGTCAACGCATGATCGCTCCTCGCCGTGTTCCGTGAACACACGTTCAGGATGCGGCTGCATCTTCCTGATGTACTCCATGAGTTGCCTTCTGTCTGAGTGTCCTGAGAAACCATCAACCACTTCAACATTCATATTCATGCTGACCATCTCATTACCGCCATTCCTTGAAGAAACAGGGATCTCTTTCCATCCTTTCTGAATACGGCGACCCATTGTTCCATCCGCCTGATAACCAACAAAAATCAGAGTATTATTTTCACCCGGTGCAAAAGCCTTGAAATATTCGATCACAGGTCCGGCATTCATCATACCTGAAGTTGCAAGTATAACGCATGGGTGCGGTTCATCAATGATCTTCTTACGCAGTTCATTGGAATCGACCGGCTTGAAACAATCTGCAAGGAACGGGTTCTGGCCTTTCTGGAATATGAGTCTTCGGAGGTCATTGTTCAGGAATTCAGGATATGTTGCATGAATAGCAGTCGCTTCCCATATCATCCCATCAAGATAGACAGGAACGTCATCAATAATGCCTTTTCGGATAGCATCCTCAAGTACGATCATGACCTCCTGACTCCTTCCAACAGCAAATGCAGGGATAACCACAACGCCCTTTTTGTCCAATGTCTCTTTTACCACTCTTTGTAAATTTTTTTCAGCCTCTTTCAAGGAAGGCTGGATTGCATTGGATTTGCCATATGTGGATTCCATGATCACACTCTCAACACGCGGGAACCTGTTCACCGCTTTGTCAAAAAGCCTTGTTGGTCCATACTTGAAATCACCTGTGATAACAACATTATGCAGCCCATCACCAATATGGAAATGTGATATTGCAGAACCAAGAATGTGACCTGCATTATGGAACGTCAACTTGATATCAGGTGCAATATCCGTGACCTCTTCATAATCCAGTGTGATCGTATGTTTGAGTGCTTCACGAACGTTTGCAGATTCATATGGGATCCTCTTACCATCCTTTGCTGCAACATCAATGTAATCAAGCTGCAAAAGTACCATCAGATCCCGCGTAGGAGGAGTACAGTAAATCGGACCATCATATCCATATTTGTATAACAGAGGCACAAGTCCCTGATGATCAAGGTGTGCATGTGTGACTACTACCGCATCGATCTGGTTTAGCGGGTAAGCTTCAGGAACATAAAGATAAGGCGTCATGTGCTCATCCGAGCCGACATTGACACCACAATCAACCATAATTCTTGATTCCGGTGTTGATATAATGAAACAACTTCTTCCAACTTCCTTGCAGCCGCCAAGTGATGTAAACCTAACCCACTTGTCCTTTGACATACATTCGCGATGGATCTTCCGCCCAACGACCTTCAGGATCTCCTTTCGCTCTTTGTGATTGGTTCTCATGAACGCACGGATGTTCTTGACAGTCCGTGATTTGATAGGAGGCGTACGTGACACCTTTGGAGTCCAACCGATCTTCTTTGTGATCTCCCTTAAGGTCTCACCATGCTTGCCGATAACAAGCCCTGGTTTTTCAGCTTCAATTACTACCTCGCCAACATCAGGATAAAAATAGTGATTCGAAATAACAGCCTCTTTGGGAACAGTATCATTGATCTTTTCAATTGACTCCTCTGGAGGTAAAAGGACTTTAGGATCAGGACGCACAACTATACGCGTCCGAAGACTCTTTGCCAGGGTCCTCACAATATTCCCGTTATCTGCGAATTTACGTGGATCCTCTGTATATACTACAAGTTGCGGACCCTCGAATTCAACACTTGAAATCGTGGTGCCTGATGGCAGTTTGTCCTCAATTTTTGTTTTTAAGTCTGATAATAGGTCTTCTATTGCCATTAATACAGCCTTCCATTATAGTAAAAATAAAAAATTGTTAAAATATGGTGCATCACAAAACACCGTTGTGATGCAGGATATAAAATCTTATGGTCTGATTATAGGTGTAAATCAATGTTGTTTTGTTTTTAAAGCTAGACACTCAATTGAGTGTATCACGGATCTTTTTAACGTCTTCAGGATCCATCTGCTTGTATTCATCCTTTGTGATAACAACGACGTCGAGGCCTTCACCGGATGCCGAATCTCGTTTTATGGCAGTATGAAGGGCACGTATTGCAAGGTCTATGCCTTCTTCAGTACTCATGTTCTCAGTATAGCGGTCTTCCAGTACACCGTATGCCATTGGCGAACCTGAACCTGTTGATACTGCTCTTGTCTCTTCAATATTTCCACCAAGTGCGTCCAGTGAAAATATGGACGGACCTTTTTTGTCCACGCCACCTACCAAAAGCTGCACCATCAAAGGATAATACCTCTGGCCACTTAAAAGATTAGAAAGAAGTGTTGTAATCCCCTTAATTGTCATGGAATCCTTATGCCTCATCTTATAGAGTTGTGATTCCACGCTTACAATGCGTACTATCTGTTGAGCATCACCAACTGAACCGGCAGTTGTCATACCTACAAGATCATCGATCTGATAGACTTTCTTTGCAGTCTTACTTGCAATGAAATTCCCCATTGTAGCTCGCTGTTCTGTTGCCAGGATGACAGCATCACTGCAAACTATCCCTACAGTAGTTGTACCTTTTAAATATTTATCATCAACCATCAGTATACCTCATAGTTAAAAAATGAGAAAATAATGTTAATAAAAATGTATTTTGCCATCATGGCAATACAGTTACTTGATTGTTAATTTCATTATATAACTCTTTCCCAAAATACGATTCAAAAACCAGTTAAATTATCAACCGTTGTTGAACATTGACAAATTTTTCCCCAAATATGTTAACAAACACCAACCTCATCTGCAAGAGCCCTGACACGATCAATGCTTTCCTGACTCATGTTGCGGGATCGCATCCTAAAAATACATTCATCCACGCTTATCCATTCTGTCCCTCGCATGAGATTGTCACAATGTGCAACGATCTTTTCCTCGATCGTCACTGGAATGTAGTCATCATCGGGAAGTCCCAGATATTTTGCCTCCGTCCTTGAGATCCCTCCACCGATATGACGTTTAATGATCTGAACAATGCGGGGATCAAGACCAAGTTCTTCTGCTATCTCTGCACCCACTGCCGCATGGTCAACCGCATGTGTGCGGGCACGTCCAAGATCGTGGAGTACACTGCCAATTCTCACCAGTTCAACGTCAACATTCTTTCCTGATGCTAATAATTCCTGTGCTGTGCTTACGGACAATGAAGAGACTGCAAGGCAGTGCTTAATAACATTCTGGGCACAGCCACAATCTGATAGGATCTTTAGAGCAGTATCGTATGAGATCATAAGGTATAAATCATAAGGTATAGATCATAAAATATGGATGATCATTGAATATATTGCCTATTTTTCACTTATACTCTCAATGCGCTTTTTCAAAGCCTCTGTGAAATCGACGTTATCCTGAAATGCCAGATCTTCACCACACATCGGACAAAGGAATTCACTTTCTGCCGCATCGTTGAAAAACATCCTGACACATCCATCAGGACAAACATAGAACACGTTGTCCTCTTCAAAATCAAGACGCTCTGCAAGATTCTTGGTCAACTTCTTCTTTTCTTTTGCCAATTGCGGTTCAATGTCTGTCATATCCAGATGCCACAGGTACGTAAGCCAACCACTATTGGAATCACGTTCCCGCCTGCATATTGCAAGTTTGTTCTCAGACATTATGAAAAGAGTTCGCCTGACAACATTTAACATAATCTCAGTTGCCTCTGCTATTTGTTCATCCGTCACCTCGCCTTCAGGCATCCGCTCGATCATAACCAAACCATCTTCGCCTACAAGTCGTATCAGATATCCCCGGACAACTTGATCATTTAAATCAATCAAAAATATTCACCTCGTGAGTCACACATCTAATGTAATGTATTGTAATATTAATATTTGGATACTCTCTTAACGTCAAACTTTTTGCATCCATGATATCAATCTATAATATCACGTATATTACACACACTTTTTTTAATATTCATCATAACATCTCCCCGTGTCTTTTCTGTACACAGGACTGATGTTACAGGTTCGTTCACATCCGCCAAATATCCAGTGTTTGGAATATCCATAACAGATTCTTTGTGTAATTCATTCATTGCCTGTTCATCGATTACCACACGATCTTTGGCATATACAACCGCACGCGCTGCAAAATGCTTTGCCACAGGGCGTGTTTTTAGTTCCTGTGAAAGTTCACCTGCAAATGCCTTAACATGAGCATCGAACAAATTGATTCCGGTTGCACTTTCCACGCTATCCATACTGCCCTGAAATCTTGCATTGACCTCAATGACAACAGGACCGGCATCCGTCAAGATGAAGTCAACACCATTTGAACCAACCAGACCAAGTTTTTGGATCAATTCCTCTGCCATCTCGCACAACTTTTCTGCGTAAGGTGTTTCGTATGGAGTGATGTTACCGCAATATGCGAACGGCAGTCCCGTAAGCCACGGCACGCCTATCATCTGCTCATTTACAGCAACTGCGACCGCGGTTTGTTTTGTCGATATCACAGAAACACTCACAGGCACACCGGATACAAATTCCTGAATTAGCATGTCATCCACACTGATACCAAGATCCGTATCCATGCCCACACCCATACTTGATATTTCATCAAGATATGAGTTCAGTCCACCCACATCTTCAGCAATTCTGTTAAAGGTTCCACCGCCTGCACATTTTGGTTTTACCATGACAGGATAACTGACAGAACCAATATCGGACATACGATATGTCTGCGGGTGCGGCATTCCCATTGAAGCCAGTTTCTTTGCAAATCTTTCCTTGTCGGAAACTTCCTGCATGACACTGGGAGAGTTATTCAATATCGGACATGGAAGATCGGTCATATCCATCATCTCAAAACCTGAACCCAAAACAATGGCATCAAAATCCACTCCAAAACTGTCGATCAGTTCCGTTATTTTTTCGCGGCTGATGGACTTTACGTCCACTGTCTCACCAGAATCGAACACTCTTGATGCAGTAGCACATTCCACAAGATCGTAATCGGTAAATGCATCAATGGAATAAACGTTATATCCGGCACGTCTGGCAGAACAAACAATATTGCGGGTACTGTATCCGATCACTAAAATATCTTGCATGCTTTTCATTTTTCCGCACAATGAATTCTTACGTGTTTTCACCAGACAGGGCAAACAGCCCATAATCTGTTTTGATCACCGGTATCTCACTACCTGACTGTGCCGTAAAGGACACAGGTTTCCTGATCGTTACCGTTTCATAAGTGGTTGGGTCAAGCACCATTACTGCATCATCTTCAACTGCAACCAATACAACCATTACCGCATCATCTATACTTGCAATACGATCAGCTCCTTTCATCTCGTCCGCTGTTGCAATGAACCTTGAACCGTCTGACATGTCGATACCAACTGTTCGTTTGCCGGAATTTTTTATCTGAATTACCTTGTCCTT
>JAUWBW010000048.1 GCA_030609665.1 Methanosarcinaceae archaeon
AAGAGTAATCATCTCATCCAGTTTGGAAAGATGTTCGGGTGTTAACTCCATAATCAGTACCTACTCTGAAATGATTCAGTTTATTTATCGGGAAGAATTCCTTTTTCATCGAGGATTGAACGGACAATCGGATTTAAATCGCACCAGCTTTCAGCATTTTTGTATTCAAGTACGCTCAAATTATGAAGCAAGCCAACAAGTTGTTCATCACGCTTTATGTCCTTTGTCTTATATACATTTTTCAGCACTTCATAATCTTTATCGCTCAACTGTGCCTTATATAAATTCTTGAGCCCGTTTACGACTTCCATTGCAATGTCCTTACTGATTGACGTTTTTCCCCTTGTAAGAGCCCGGATAGCCGAATCTCTGATTATCCGTATATATTCCCTTGCAACTCCACCACTCATATCAATAATATATTCCAGAGTATCATCCTCAAATAGGTCAGTTGAGACTCTTTTTGAAACAATCTCTTTCATAAAGCCTATGCCTTTTTGATATTCGGATCCGTCCCTTTCATGAATTTTTATATTCGGGTGGATAATAACGTCACTGAAATTAATCTTTATCTGCATGAATTTTTCAGAACTCTTGAGTGAGATAGGGAATGTATATATTATCTTACAAAGAGGCTGGGTCAACTGCGTTGCATGACCATAAAAAAGATTAAGTGCCTTAGTAGAATCGATCTTTTCCAGATTGTCGATGATGACAAGAACCTGTTTGTCGTTCTTTTCGATTTCTGCAATTGCATCATTGATTATGCTGATAAGTTCGGAAACGCGCGGTTCGATTTGTTTTCGAACTTCAGTCAGGGTACCAGTTTCACTTTTCATCCTGCCAAAAAGATTGATGAAATACAACGGTAAATTAACACCGACTCCAACACCCACACTGTCATTTTGTGTTATTGTTTTTATGATGGAACTGCCCCACCGTTCCGCCCTATCGTTGAGATCGGTTCCTAATTCGACACCATCATTTTGCGCTTTTTCAAGCATCTTGGCAAGAATTGAAAATACAACATCAACATATGTGATGTCATTGAGATCAAGAAGATCAAGAACATTATAATGTACAACAAAAAACCTGTCATCAAGGTTTGAGGTGAGTCGGTTGAGAATGCTTGTCTTTCCTGAGCCGCGGTGACCTGTGAAAAGAAGTTTTATAGGCTCTCTTGTCTTTAATCCTAATTCAAGCCGGTTTTTCAAATCCCCTATATTGAGCTCATTTTGATCAATTTCAAAATAATATTTATTTAAATCTCCATTTATCAGAGCTGTGTCAGGGTTGAATAAATGATAAATGTCGCTAAGATCTCCAGCCATTAGTTGCACTTCCTCTTTAAGAATACTATAAAACATACTTAAAAGTATCTTGATTTTATCAGATTACTTTTAATATACAAATATCATTTGTTTTTATTCGATTCTATCGGGCGTCAAAATTATAGATATCTACGATTAGTTAGCCAAAAAGATCAATAGAAGAAGAATGGATAAATAAAACAGAATCAAAAGAAAATATTGGGCAGGAATAATAGAGATTAAACCCAACCCAAAAATAAGAAAGAGAATAATTAATATTATTCTACGATCTCACCGAATGCGAACTTGCGCATTACTTTTGTTACCTTGATGTTTACTTCGTCGCCTACTTTTGCGTTTGGTACAAAGATTACAAAGCCCTTTACTCTTGCAATTCCGTCGCCTTCTCTTGCGATATCTTCAATCGTTACATCGTATGCTTCGCCCTCTTCTACTGGCGCACTTCTATCCATGTTGTTAAACAAAATATTTCACGTCCTTTAATTTTTTGATTGCCATCAATCATGGAAAAATCAAACTGCAAAAATAGTAAATCCCATTTAATGCTGTATATCTTTAAACCAAAATGACTTTAATCTGTAATTTACTCTAAAGTGGTTTGAAGTATATATAGATTTGCTTGGAGTCTGGTTTTTGGGGTGATTATTCAATAATATACTTTCTACAGATTCGCAATTATTTTTCATTAATTTCACAGGATGAAAATGTATCGACGTTGTTTAAAAAATAAACTATAAATAATGTTAAATTGAACAAGTTTTTACATAAAAAACGTTACCGCTCCGATATCCTTCAGAAAAACTATTGATCGGATTGATATTACTGGTCTTGGATAGTTTTAATTGTCGAATGGGAGGGGGAAAGATTATATAATCGTTAGCGATTCACGTAAATGGAGGCAAAAGGCAATGGGATATAAATATATACCGGACTTCGTTGAAGAGGGTATTGATGTTGTTGAAGATGCATTGCATGATACTGGAAATTATTTAGCAGATTTGTGGAATGATGCTACCACTATTAATGCGCTTGATGATATAGAGAAAGCTGCCGAGCAGGCAGGTATTGCACTTGCGACAATTGGGACGACCGTTGAAGTATTGGGTAAACAATTAACATCCCTACTTAAGGAAGCAGAAGAACTTATTACCATCAAAAGGCTGACTCCAAGAGATGAATCAGACCTTTGGGAAGGCGAAAAAGAAAGGCTTGATGCTCTCAGGGAAAAAAAGACCCGATTGGAAAATAGGTTGGCGTCTATGGGTGTATCCGACACTACAAGTTTCACATTTGATATTTGGGATTATGTCGAAAATCCAAAAGATATTTTCAAAGCATTTAAAATTATAAGCAAACTGAGCGTGGTAAATAAAGCGATCAATGAAATCCTCTATCAAGAACCCGGTGTTGTGACAAATGCCATCTATAATGTCAATGAGGTTCTTGAACGCTTAAATACCATCGAACAACCAAAAATCGAAGATATCCTGGATTCGCTGGATGACAACCTCGAAGCGACCGAAGTCACAGTCAAAGAGATCAATAAATTGTTTGTGACAAAAAAAAGAGTTCCATTGCCACAAGCAGATCTCTCCAAAGAACAGAAAGACAAATTGAAAATGCTTGAGTTGGATGCCAGGTATTATCAGGGGCTTATAGGCAGAAAAGATGTGATATCCAGCCAGTTGATGGGTGTTATGGATAAGATCCCTGCCAAAAAGTATGAGATCACTGACAAGATCATCAAGGTTGCCGGAGTGGATAGTGCTGTTTTTGGTCATACAGATGCCAATGCCAATATAGGAAAAGACACCGATGTTTTGATAGACAAGGATAAATTAAAACTAAAAGCCGATATTGCAGGGGACGAATCGAAAAAATCAAAATATGAACTCGAATCCGACAGTAAAAATATGAAAAAGACCATCCATAGCGATGTTAAAGTCGATAAGGAAGAATACAGGGTAAATATTTCAAAACCGGTTGCAGGAATTGAGAAGCAAAATATAGAGGGGGTGAACCAGTTGGATTTTGCACTTTCCAGCACTCCGAAACATTCGATGGCTTCAATGCAACCCCACGGGGCTATGATCTCTGCTTCATTCAACACCAAGTTCGATGGTTATCAGAGGAACTATGCAAATTTTAGGGCACAGACCGCATTCTATCACAGGGAACTGTTCAAGATCGACCGTAAGTTCGATCTGCTAAAGTACAGATGGGAAGAAGAGCCCGGCGTAATTCCACAAACACTGGATGAATTGAAAGGAATCCTTGAGCAATTCAGGAACGAAGAACAGCCAAGGATCGATACGGTTCTTGACACATTGAATGAAAATCTTGAAGAAACAAAATCAGTCATATCCAAGATCGACGATACATTGGATTTTGTGCCGGATGTTGTATCTTCCTTTAACAAGTATTCCAAGTTGATCAAGATCGGACTTGCGGTATTTGTCGGAGTTGTTTTCCTTGACTTCGTAGTTGCATTCTTTGTATTGTTAAGGATGGCACTGGGACTCTGATCCCGAATTTATTTTAGGATCGATTTTTTTGGTCAACCTGCCTGTTTTTGTGATTACAGGCAGGTTAGACATTATTTTTATATTCATGTTACATTCACAGTGAGTTCATACTTCAGTTCATCACCGGTTATATTTTCCCATGAGCGCTTATATATCCCGTTGACTTGTTGTGTTCCAGTCTCAACAGCCTGGATCTCCCACACGTGAACATTGCCTGCACCGACCAGACCCTCATCCTGCGGTGGGATGTATTCATCACTTAACACGACAAGTCCATCACTTATTTCTATTGACCATTCAAATCCTGTTGTTGGGTTCTCATCAAGTCTGATCGTGAAATTGTCACCTGTTTTCGCTTCCATGTACTCAGTTTCCACACTGTAGTCAGTATCTGGAATGGAGTTATCCATGGTCAGTTCAAAGGAACCGCTGGCGCTATTTACCAACACATTGTATGTTCCGGCTTTGAGCCCGTATACATCAAGTGGTATTGACTTTTCGTATGGCACGATCGCCTCTGTACACATCATATCAGCAGGTCTGATCGTCTCAACCGTGACAGTAAAAGTGTTACCATCCATATTTTTTGTTATGTCACCAATTTCCGTGCAGCCATCAGGCAGGTAACCTTTTGCAATGACATGTATCTGAACCGGAAACGATTCAAGTATCAAGATCTCGATATTTTCAACAACGGCAGTTCCATAAATATATTCACCATCGTCAGGTCGGTTTGGTTCCACTTCAGGCGGCATAGGTGGCTGATCTTCAATACTATCAACGGTGTCATCAGTATCAACATCGTTTTCCGCACACCCACTAAATGCAACCAATGATATGACCATAGTTAAGATTATCAATAATTTCAGCGATCTCATTATCTTATCCCTCCGTTCATTGTCTTCTATTATCAGAGAGGATGAAGATTTTATTTAGTTCTTGCTTAAACTTCAATTTGAGTTGAAGTTTAATTCAAGTAGAAGTTGGAACATGGGATCTCAAATCGTTCATCATCCTTTCGATGTATTTAAAACCCTAATCCAACATATAACATATGATGCAATCAACTTTTGGCGAGAAACTCAACTCAAATAAATTCATCATAACAGCAGAGATCTCACCCCCAAAAGGTGTTAACACATCTGCCGCACTTGAGGATGCACAGATACTCAAAGGATTGGTGGATGCACTCAACATTACGGACAACCAGCGCGCAGTCATGCGAATGAGTCCGCTGGCACTCGGCAAGTTGCTACTTAACGAGGGGCATGAGGTCATTATGCAAATGACATGTCGGGATCGAAACCGTCTGGCGATCCAGTCTGATATACTGGGAGCGGCAGCACTTGGTATTCAGAATATCTGTTTGATGTCAGGTGACTATACCACAAATGGAGACCATCCGGGTGCAAAACCCGTTTATGATCTTGATTCCGTTCAACTTCTATCAATAGCACAGAAGATGAAGAATGGATTTGATTTTTCAGGAAATGAACTTGAAGGCGCACCTGAATTGGTTGTAGGAGCCGTGTCCAATACTGATTCATCTCAGCCCATGCAGATGATGAAACTTGAAAAGAAGGTAAAGATGGGTGCGCAGTTCATACAGACGCAGGCTGTGTATGATATCGGGCAGTTCGAGGAGTTTATGGATTATGTAGGTCATCTTGCTGTGCCTGTTCTTGCAGGGCTCATTCCATTGAAATCTGCAAATGCAGCCAGGTTCATGAATAAGAACATTCCCGGGGTGAAGGTTGGTGATGAACTCATTGCCCGAATGGAACATGCAGACGACCCTGTGCACGAAGGACTCATGATATGTGCAGAAACTATAGGGATGCTCAAAAAAATATGCCGTGGTGTTCATATTATGCCGATTGGACAACACTTAAATACACCAAAACTGCTTGAGATGGCGGGACTTTCTGTCAAATGATGATTATGGCAGAATCCTCTAACGAGGAAAAAAAAGAAAGGTGGATACGTCCAACCAGATGGTTGGACATATTTGTTTTTTTGGAAATTAGATTTATGCCTGTTTCATGATGAATTCAATGAAATCAGGACCAAGCCTTGTCTCTCGTGCCATTTTATCGGCGATATCTTCTTCTGAAAGTCCTTCTGATCTGAAATCTTTTATGCGGTCAAAAACACTCTTTGAAACTTCTGAATATTCATTGATGTCCTTTCTGTGACCCCATACATCGCCTTCTAACAGGTCGATGCCCTGCATTGAGAGGTACATCTTAGCAGAGCCTGAAATAGTTCTCTTGTATGAACTTGGGATGTGAAGTGCTTTTACATTTGGGCATTTAATGACCAGTGAAAAAATATCCTTGTTGGATGGTCTGAATGCAAGGTGCACGATTTCCTCATCATTACTTAGCGTTTCAATCTCTTCTTTTGAACTTACTACTCTTATTTTCATTTATAACACCTCTATATCTACATATATCATTTAAAAATAATGTTGTATTACACAACCAATTTTATAAACTTGGTAGATTGTTGTATATACACGATACTATATAAATATTATTATGGGTGGTGGAAAAGTACATTTATTCTCAATTTTGATATCGCAAATACACCTGCACACATGTACACCACATGTACACCACATGTACACCACATGCACACCATTCACCAATGCTACAGATGCCGAGATATCACTTTACCCCAAACAATGTCACATTGATGTGCTAATCACAGAATTAATTAAAATACACAAAATATATTGCAGGTATATAAAAATCGATATTTCACATACCAATAAAAATACGAACTTTTATATAAAATTGAATGCAATAACACCGATGTGTCCATAGAGTTCCATAATAAATTGATCAAAAATCGAAAACTCAGAATAATCTATCTGATATCTGCGCTGATCATTACATACTTTGCAAGCTGGCTTCCTGATTTTGTGAATGTGATAGGAATAGAGGGGGCAAGAATCAGTTCGGTTGCAGCATTCGGACCTCTAAATGGCATGCTCCTTGGACCATATTGGGGTGCAGCAGTTTCATTCTTAGGCATAATGGCACATGTTTTACACAGGGGATTCACAGGTGTCGATACTTTTTCAATGCTCACACCGGTATTTGTGATGACCTCATCCATCGTTGCAGGTTTGATCATTGTAAAGAAAGAAAAAATTGCACTTGCGATATATTCTTCTTTGATACTTTTATGGTATGTATTTGATACCGGACGAGAAGCGTATTATTATCCATGGTTCCACATTGTAGTGCTGGCGATATTTGTTGTATTTCACAGAAAATACAATGATAAAGCCCGGAATGTAGGAGCACATACCCTAATGTTATTGTTCCTTACCTCTCTTGTAGCAATACTTTCTGACCATATGGCAGGAAGTATTTCAGCTTTGGCCATGTTTGACCTGCCTGCAGAAATATTTGGATCCGTTGTTTTTATCTATCCTGTTGAGCGCACTATACTTGCAGTTGCTGCTGCATTGATCATGTTTATGCTGGCTGCAGCGCTTCAAAATATATTGGTGGAATCAGATGAAATTGATGATGCCATCGAAAACGTGAAAATGAGCATTATGTTAGATTATACAAAACACGATGTAAAATCCGTACTTGAAAAGCAACAAAAGAAAAATAAATGAATGAAATTTTAAATGCATCTCACAAAATGCTGCTTTAGTCAAATTGTTCCAATATCTTGTCCGCGATCTTGGATATTGAATTTGAAAAAATATGATCCGGTTCTTTAAGAGTAAATATACCCGTGTCAGTTTTTAGCTGAACATCGCACATGCATGGAATTGATGCAAGAACGGGCATATCAAATAAGGTATTGGACAGTGGATGTAAGAAATGTGTTTCATGGCACATGTTCTCAATGATCCCACATTTTTTGCCCAACAATTTATACACGCCATTGACAACCTGCCCTGTTCCAACCAGACAGGGTTTATTCGGTTTGACAACTATAAGCACGTATTCTGCAGCTGCCACTGCATTTATTGATGAAAAGTCAACACCCGGACCGGTATCAAGTATGATAACGTCCATGCCGGCAGATGTCAGATGTTTTTTTGCATCCATTATTACCTGTAGAGCTTTTGCTTGCCATTTCCGGTCCTTGCTGGATATATCTCGAATTGCAATTATATCTGGATCTGAAAAACCTATGTATAACTTGCCACTTACCCCAATTTCATCGGAGATGTCATGTATCACATCCATGACAGTGCATTTACCAAAAAGAACATCATTTATCCATTGTTTTGATTGAGGACTGAATACAGAAGAAAGATAAGGTGCTTTTGAATCCAGATCCAGAAGGCATACATTCTTACCTGATGCAGCATAAGCTCCTGCCAGATTTATCGCAATGCTTGTTTTACCAGTTCCGCCTTTGCAGGAGTGTACGGCTATTGTTATACTCATTAAACCTCACTATTTGTTGCAACAAAACATACAACACTAATGATATACAATATTGATATATATAATCACTCAACAAATGAATTTTATTAAATATCAAATGGATTTGAATTAGATTGTTTATTTGTTAATTTCCGATCTCTCATTGATACGGAAATAGACTTTTCTGCCTTCCCTGAATTTTTCAACATGCCCCATCCTGACCAATTGATTCAGATAGTTGCTTTCCACCGCACGCTCTTTACTGGTTACATTTGACACTTCATCGGCAGTAGCCTTCCCGAGTTCGAAAAGAGTGGATGCACTCATACGTAGATGATCTGGGAGTGACAATAGTGTCATAACATCAAGCGATTCTAATATGTTGCTATCAATAATATTACTTGGCGTTCTCTCCTGCAAAAAACAATCTAATTTATCGTTGATCTGTTGCAGTTTCTCATACAATTTTTCAAGGGTTATAGATTCAGACATCATTGCCTCAATAAGTAATGTCAATTGCAAACTGTGCAGCACATATCCTGTATTACACATATACGATTGACTTTGCATAAAAACATTTCACTTTAAAATTTATGATGTGATGGTCCAATCCAAAAGGATTATATAATATCTATATGTACATGCGTAATGCACTGATACAGTGCAGGGGATGAGCCGTGTCTATCTAGTTGACACAAATAATGGGTTATGGTAAAAAATGAATAATGACATATTAAAAAATGCACTTGCTGAGTTAAAATTGTCTGCAAATGTGGAATCATCCGCGATAATATCAAACGATGGAATACTTGTTACATCTGATATGGATTCTATGTTGCATCCTGAAAGTTTTGCAGCTATGGCTTCAGTTATCCGCAACACTGCACTGATTACCATGAGATCTATAGGCAACCGTTCGTTCGATCGGTTGATAATTGAAAATTCAGACGGTTCAAAGATGGTTACTATTTGCGCAGGTTCAAAGGCTATGGTTACCACATTACTAAATCCTGGTAACAACACAGATTCAAGTCTGGCAGAAATTAAAAAGACAGCTGCGACTGTGAAATCATATTTTGGATAACATTTGTTTCACATCCAATTGACAAAATGAACTTGAAGTGCAAGATGAAACTTGCACCTATATCTTTTTTGACATATACACACCATCGCGCGCATAACCAAGTTTACGATAGTATTCCCTTACCCCGATCCCACTAATGATGGACAGTTTCTGATACCCATTTTCGCGCGCGAGTTCTTCTGCATATGCAAGAAGTTCTGCACCATACCCACGATGCTGCCAATCCATTCCTTTCGCACCCTTTCCAACCGGCACCATAGATCCATAGACATGCAATTCTCTTACAAGTGCGGCACCTTCAAGTTCACTCCTGTGCGGCGCGCCGGGGAATCGCAAACGCAGGAACCCGATCAGGATATCCTGTCCCACATCCTCAAATGAGATGAAATGCTCAACCCCGCCACATGAATCATATGTCTCAACCGTAAGTTCGATGTTATCTACATTCGGTTCAGTTCCTTTCAATATGCTATGCCCGACCTCACGACAGCGAATACAACGGCATCGCCCACCCCTTTCATGCAACCTCTCTTCTGCAAGCTGGCGTATGTTGCTTTTTGTAACACCGCAGAATATCTGTTGTGCAGGAATATCACGCTGAATACGCTGCAACCTAACCCATTTCGGCAATATTGATTTTATATCTGCAATAAGATCAATGGTTTCTTCAAGATCATGTGCTTTATACTCGCCGCGCTCCCACATATCGTAGAGGCGCGTCCCCTCAGTTACAAGTGTTGGATATATCTTCAAGTAATCCGGCATGAATCGCGGATCCGTAAACAGTTTCTTAAAACCTCTCAAATCCCGTGCGGCATCCACTCCGGGTAGTTGCGGCATCATGTGGAACCCCACTTTCAAACCGCTGTCGCGAAGAACACGGTTCGCCTCCACCGTATCAGCCACAGTATGCCCCCGCTCTATTCTGGATAACGCAAAATCATAGACACTCTGCACACCGATCTCAACCTTTGTGGCACCAAGAGCCAACATCCTGTCAACGTGTACCTTCTTTGCCCAGTCAGGTCGTGTTTCAAAGGTTATACCGATATTCCTGATTCTGGCGGTTTCATTGGCTTTTTGCACATCCTCGACAGTCACATACGGATATTTCGTGCCGATGTTGTGAACATTGTTTCGCCAATCCGTATCATAAAAGTCATTCATCGCTTCGATACATCGTTTTGTGAACCATTCCTGATAATCTATCGAGCGCGCCGAGAATGTACCACCCATTACGATCAGTTCAGCCTTATCAATCTCGTGCCCAATTGTTTTCAACTGCGTAAGGCGTGATGTTACCTGCCTGTACGGGTCATACTCATTCTGGATCGCGCGCATGGTTGCAGG
>JAUWBW010000012.1 GCA_030609665.1 Methanosarcinaceae archaeon
TTACACTTGAACTTACACATAATCACGGTGATAAAAATATGAAAGGAAGAGTTTGGAGATTTGGTGACGACATTGATACCGATGCAGTGATCCCTGGCAGGTACCTTGTCCTCAATACGCCGGAGGAACTTGCAGCACATGCATTCGAAGGCGTGCGCCCCGAGTTTGCAGGAGAGGTTAAGGAGAACGACATCATTGTCGCAGACAACAATTTCGGTTGCGGGTCGTCAAGGGAACATGCACCGATCGCACTTAAGGGTACAAAGATCGGCTGCGTTATTGCAAAATCGTTTGCACGCATTTTCTTCCGCAACGCGATCAATATCGGTGTAGCACTTCTTGAGTGCCCTGATACCGATAAGATCGAGGAAGGCGATGAGCTTGCGGTCGATATCGCAACAGGCATTATAGAAAATAAGACCAAAGGCGAGACATACCAGGCAACTCCGCTGCCGGATTTCGTGCGCGGGATAGTCGATGCGGGCGGATTGATCGAGTATACGAGAAAGATCGTTGCATAATTTGAATAAGGAGATTTATAAAATGACACAATACAAAATTCCGGTAATACCGGGTGACGGGATAGGTCCTGAGATTATCGCGGAAGGAAAGAAGGTAATTGATGCTGCCGGAGAGAAGTTCGGATTCGATGTCGAGTGGACAGAGTTCCCACACGGTGCAGACCACTATCTTGAGACAGGCGAATTGATATCTGAAGATTCACTTGCAGAACTTGCAAAGTATCCGGCCATCTATCTTGGTTCCATTGGTGACCCAAGGGTGGCTCCGGGTGTGCTTGAGAAAGGAGTCCTGCTTGCTGCACGATTCTACTTTGACCAGTATGTGAACCTGCGACCTATCAAACTCCTTGAAGGCGTCTGGACTCCGATCAAGGACAAGACACCTGCAGACATTGATTTTACGGTAGTTCGCGAGAATACCGAGGATTTCTATATCGGAATTGGCGGACGTGCCAAGAAGGGCGAGAGCAAAGATGTGCTTGAGGTATCAAGATCATTGTACTCTGCAAGGTTCGGTCTGGATATTGAGACCGACAGCGAGGAGATCGGATACCAGATCGGCATGATCTCAAAGGAAGGTACCCAGAGGGTTATCAGGTATGCTTTCGATCTTGCAGAGAAGAGCAAGAAACACGTATCATCTGTTGACAAGGCAAATGTGCTTACTGATATCTATGGTTTCTGGCGAGAGGAGTTCGAGGCTGTTGCATCCGAGCACCCTGGTGTCACTACGGATTTCAATTATGTGGATGCTATGACCATGTGGTTCGTGAAGAACCCTGAATGGTTCGATGTCGTTGTCACCCCGAACATGTTCGGTGACATTATCACAGACCTTGGCGCAATGGTTCAGGGCGGACTCGGACTTGCACCGGGTGGAAACATCAACCCTGAAGGTACAAGTATGTTCGAGCCGATCCACGGTTCAGCACCAAAGTATACAGGAATGAACAAGGTCAACCCGATCGCAACCATCTGGGCAGGCGCAATGCTCATTGAACAGTTGGGTGAGACGGAAGCTGCTGATTCTATTGTTTCTGCTATCGAGCAGAACATCCTTGACAGCAAGGTCAAGACATACGATATGGGCGGCTCATCAGGAACATCCGATGTCGGTGACGATATCGCAAGGATAGTGCTGGGTAATTAAAACAGTTTTTTTACAGATGCGCTTTAGCATGATGGATTGCCGAGCGCGGATTTCTTTTTTTGTAAATCTGGTGTCATTTTCAAGTGTTTTAAGACCAGATTTTATTCTTTCAGCGGTGTCCGAATCAAATTTTTAAGAAACTTGCCTACATCCGGATGTAGTTCACTGTATTCAAACGCAGACTTTCAGATATTATATCAAGAGAAACACGAAAAGAAAAAGGGCAAGTAAGCGCCTCAAATATAGGCATAGGCATAGGTATGTTTTCTTGCATCAAATAATTGAGTCTTCAATGAAGCTCCCCACAGCAGAGCTGGTGGGGTATCTTAATGTCTAAGGCTACTGAGGTTGCATTGACTTATCCCAACCGCAGCAGAGCTGCGGGGTATTACAATTAAGATCAACAACGTTCAAAAAACCCTATGCTGAGCGCTTAAAATTCATATCGATTCCCAAAATATCCTCTGCTCCCCCAAAAATGTCACGCGCGATCTCGGCGCACCCAATAGCAGCACTCCATTTGCCAAGCACATGACAATTGACACCAAGGTGGGCATTGACCTCATCCACAACGTAATCAACTTCCCCGACCGAACCGGCAAGGAATATATCCCCGTCACAACCATAGTCTTTGAGCAGTATCTCAATGCTCGCAATCTCCATTGCAGCAAACAAGGCAATAGTATCAAGCGCAAGCAGCGCACTTTCTTCACCCCTTGCCGCGCCCTCAAGAAGTTCCTCTCTACCTGCATACGTGGTATTCTTCAAAACCCCTGCATGTATGAAAGCCTCGTTCGCAGTATAAGTCCCTGCATCGACATCCCGAATAGCCTGCAGGTCGAGTGGTCCGTGGTGCACCCCTGGCGCGAATATGCATGCATCGATCGCACCTACCAACTTTCCATTTGCAACTCCCACTGTCACAGTGTTTGAACTTATATCCGAAACAACGAAATCGTTATGTCCATGGCATCGCGCATGGTATGCAATACCAATCTTCTCAGGACTTGTTGAATGTGAAAAAACACTCATGCGCGGGTCGGTATTACTTCCTGCATGGATTCCAGGGATGAGAACGGCAGGCAGTCCTGAATTTTTGATCGCATCAAAAACACGCGCACCGGCACCGGTCTTTTCGCCGACACCCTCAATGCTCTTGACCCCTCTAGCAACAACCGAATTAACATCCTCGATTGCAGTGATGTCATCTCCCATCGAATATGTAACTGCAATGAGTTCTATCTCACTTTTGTCAACGTCAAAATGGTGTAAGATCGAATCAATGATCTCGGGCTCGGACATGACGGCTGCATCGCTTCGAAGCAGTTCGAACTTCTTAATCCCATCATCCGCAATGCCAACAAAACGCATTGCAGTTGTCCCGTGATCGATCCCCACAAACATTATTCACACTTATTCCTTATCGTCAAAAAGCATTGCATTCAGTTCATTCATCAAGCGTTCCCCTTCTGTATCATCAGCTACGGTCGTGATGACTCTTATTTCCTGTACAGCAGTTCCATGTGTGATGATCATACGGAGATTTCCCCTCGTATCAGAACGCAAAACCTTTCCAGTGATTCCCCCGCTTGCTGCTGCATTTCCTTTTACATTTATCACAGATGGAACTATTCGCTTAACTTCCGAGTGATCAAGGATCGTATCTATCAATTTCTTTCCGTGGCGTCCACCAATGATAGTTGTGTGTGCTCCGCCAATTTTTTCAGGTGTGGAGTGACTTTTTGTCATGTTTTTGCCTATTGTTGTAAAGGTTGCATTGCATGTGCTGTATATGTATAAAATAATAGTGGTTTTGGTTCATGTGGCACTATTCCAAAATCCAGTTATTGCAATGAATAGAGACTGGCGTTTTAGCCCGTAATTTTCATGAGAAAATCAAATTAGCTTTTCGACTTAAAAGCTTACCTCTTTTTTAAACATGGCTTGCCATGAAAAAACAATCACAGCATGACCGTTAGGTATATATGTGTGAAAATGTGCCCGCTCGATGACAGAAAATGCTACAGTTTTCAAGGGATGCATTTTCACAGACTCCCTTGAAAACTATACCAACAAAACTAATGTCTCGCTATGTCAATTTTTATCTTTCCTCGGCATATCGGACATCGTAAAGCACATTGAACACAACTTTTACAGCAATAAAGATTGGCATTTCAGATTTGATATCGGTGGGATGGTCAAACTTTCAGTAGTTAAATTCTTCAGACAACTGCCTTACAAAAAAGTTATTATCACGGAAGAAGAGGCTTGGTTACTCGGTTTTATAGAAAAGGATGGTGTAATTCAAATTCCATCTGCTGGAACACTTCATCATTTTGTAAAATATCGTCTTGGAGTTGGAGGTACTGAACAGATCATGATGATGGTTGGTAAAAAGATTGCCAAATTATCAAAATCCACAAATGCAAAGATGGATTCAACACCACTTGAAGCATCAAGGTATGACAAATATAGTGATTACAATCCACATTATGGGTGCAAGATGGATAAAGCTCACATCACTATGATTGGTACTTATCCGGTGTTCATGACTTATACTGGTGGAGTTGATGGTGATTCTCCACAATTGCCGAATCATATAAATGCCCTGTTGAAAATGGATGTCAATATCGATGAATTCTATCTTGATGGCAGTTATGATTCGTTCAAAAATCATGCAGATATATGGTACAGACTCAATGCAAAACCTATGATTTCATTGCCTAAAGATGCAGTGATCAACAAAGAGGGGAAACTTAAAAGAATTAATCATTGGATAAACAAAATGTGGCAACTTCGGACTTCAAAACATATGAAAATCGAAGATAAACTGAGATTTCTTTATGAAAATGGACGGCAGGAACAAGTGGGGAAGTACCTGAGAAATCAACATCTAAAGGATGAATCATTTCCGGATTCATGTAAACTTCGGAGTGAGTGTGAACGAATTCATTGTCATATTAAAAATACTGTGAAATTTGATGTTAGGTACATAATGGAAGAGAATCGTGAGCTTTATACAAAATTTAGTTTCATTACATATCAATTACTGTTGCTAGTCAATCTGCAAAACGGAATCAAACCTGCAAATTCGTTTGAGAATTACGTATAATTTACCATAAGGATATGGTGAATTATATTTGAATGATAGCGTTAGCTATCGATTATTTTGGTTAATTTTGCCCTAATTAAATTAATGCAGCAGAGTGTGGAAGATCTTGCTGTGCGAAATTGAGAAGTTAATGGTAATTTTGCTTTATTTTTATTGAGGAACGAATGCTTGTCAAATTAGAAGTGGTGGGTTTTGGAGTTAATTGGATATTCTCTTCATGCAATTTGTTTGAGCGCGCCATCTTTAAATAACATCCAGAGAATACCACAGGAATATTTGAAGAGCATATACAACGAGAAAATGCTCACTTCGTTCGCATTAACTCGCACTATATATTTATAAAATATATACCACGAGAAAATTCTCGCTATGCTCGGATTAACTTGAACTGTATAATTCTATAAATTATATACTGTGAAAAAATGAGCGCAATATCACTACTCAGCAGCGGTCTGGATTCAGTCGCAGCATTATCGATTGCAAAAGAGCAGACTGACATAAAGTTAGCATTAACATTCGACTACGGACAACGTTCCGCACAGCGCGAGATCGAGTATTCAAGAGTGATATGCAAACATTTTGGCATTGAACACAACGTAATCCCTCTCGACTGGCTTGGCGATATCACAAAAACATCACTGGTAAGCAGGGATGTGGATGTCCCCGAACTTACACAAGATGACATATCGGATAGCGCCGCACCAGAAATCACACAGGGATCCGCAAAGAGTGTTTGGGTTCCAAATCGCAACGGTGTTATGATAAACATTGCTGCGAGTTTTGCAGAAAGTCTTGGATACGAGTATGTGATCGTAGGATTCAATGGCGAAGAAGCAGCTACGTTCCCTGACAATTCATTTGAGTATGTCAGGGCGATGGATGAGTGTTTATCATATTCCACCCAAAATGGGGTCGAAGTGCTGGCACCCCTGATCGAGTTTAACAAAAACGGTATCGTGCGTGAAGCACTGCGATCAGGCGCGCCACTTGAGTGGAGCTGGAGCTGTTACCATGGCGCAGATGCACCGTGCGGTGTTTGCGAGAGTTGTGTACGACGGGCGCGCGGGTTTGCTGAAGCAGGGGCGGAAGACCCGCTTCTTGTGAGATTAGGAAATCTGGAGTAAAATTTATGAAATGCATTATTTTTGATAAAGAACTGGACTACGACGGCAGCCAGATATCATCACTTTGGGGATATAATATCGCAGACGTGCAGGATGATTCGATTATCGCATTTCGAGGCGCATGTGACGTGAAGATCGAGCACATGATCGACCTTGAGGACAAGAAGGCTGACGAATCCATAATTTCGCCTGACATGCTTCATTTCATTATCGAGCATTTCGACTCGACCGACCTGAAACTTATCTATACAAGACAACGTTTATTTACGTCAATCGTTTTCGAAACACTGAACGCGCGCGGAGTGAGCACCAACCGCGAGGGTGACGACTTGTTTGTGAACAAAAAAAAACTCACGGTATCAATTGCCAGCACTTCTGCGGTTTCGCAGAAGATACATTTTGGGATCAATGTCACACATGATTTTTACGGAAATCTTAATGATATCGGAATAAACGAAAGCGGGGTCAATGAACTGATGCGCGAGATCGCAGAGCGTTACACGCATGAATTCGAAGACATCGAGAAAGACCTGCGGAAATCACGATCTTTGGATATGATCTGATGTTTGCGCCAATAAGCGAAATATTCGATTCCGTGCAGGGCGAAGGACCTTATGTCGGTGTAAGGCAGGCATTCGTGCGTTTTGTCGGGTGCAACCTGAACTGCTCTTACTGTGACACGCCGCGCGAGGATGTGGGATATTGTCGTTTTGAAAGACATGCAGGGTCAGGTTCGTTTGAAGAGTTCCAAAATCCACTTACCGTTAACATGGTTGAGGGAATGCTCGAATACTACAAACACATCCATTCGATCTCACTCACCGGCGGCGAACCGTTGTTGCATGCTGATTTTATCAGTCAGATGCATACACCTGTGCCGCTGTATCTGGAATCCAATATGACACTGCCGCAGAAGGCTAAAAAGATCAAGGACAGGATATCCTATGTTTCGGGGGACGTTAAACTCACAAATGAATTCGAAGGCGAAGATTTTGAATCACACCTTGACAGGACTATCGAATGTTTCAGGGTGCTTAAAACCACAAAAACAAGGGATTGCTTCTGCAAGATCGTTGTAACGAATGACACTGAGCCGGACGACGTGCTTGGTGTTGTTGGTGCAATATCTAACTATATCTCATGCGTGGTACTTCAGCCTGTTACGCAGGGTGCAACTCCAAATGCAACTACGGACACGGGACCTGCGACTGTGCAGTCCTTGATGGAATTGCAAAAGAACCTGCTTGATGAAATTGACACGCGAATAATACCACAGACCCACAAGATGTGGGGGTGCTTATAATGACAAAAATGAAACTTGGAATAATCGAATATATAGACAGTGCTCACTACCTGCCAGGCCATGAAACATGCGGGATCGTGCATGGGCACACGTACAAAGTTGAGATCGTGATCGAAGGCGAGAAGAAAGAGAGCGGGATGGTCATTGATTTCTATGATCTCAAGACCATCATAAAAGATGTCTTAAAAAAATATGACCACACCATACTAAATGATATTCTTCCATATCCCAGTGCGGAAAATATTTGCGAGGATATCCATGCCAAACTTTCGGCAAGACTTGAATTCCCGCTAAGTGTGAGGATGTGGGAAGGGCATGGTAAGTGGTGTGAGATCAGTTCGATTGATTGAACTGATTTTTATAATTGGTAAGATGGCCATTGAAATGCGATTATTTTAGATGGGATCAAAACCAACATAACCCCCGCAGGCGGCACATTTCAACCATTAACGCGAATGAAATGAATTTTTCCGCAGTAAATAATATTTGTAAAAATATATGCACATACTTGACCGGAACATCAGCGAAGATGTTTTCGATGATTGTGGAATGCGCCGCCTACGGCGGATTTACGTGTGATCAAAAAGATATAAATAAATATAATTAAACATCATCATTCCAAAACATATATCAATGTTCGACCAATTCAACCTAATATAATTTAGGCTTGATAATACGGAGAGATAATTTTGTCTGATGAGAAAAACACTAAAGAGTGCTGCCCTGAATCTGATGAGAGAGACAGTGACTTCACACGATTGATATCAGAGCACCCATGTTATGATAAGAATGCACAACATAAATTCGGCAGGATACATCTTCCTGTGGCTCCGGATTGCAATGTACAGTGCAAATTCTGTGTGCGTGAATTTGATTGCGTAAACGAAAGTCGTCCGGGTGTGACGAGCAAGGTGCTGACGCCGCAGGAAGCACTTGAGAAAGCGAAGGATGTCATCAAAGAACACCCGTTCATAAAAGTAGTAGGAATTGCCGGACCAGGCGACCCTCTTGCCAATGACGAGACATTCGAGACATTCGAATTGATAAAAAAGGAGTTTCCGGATATTACCCTTTGCATGAGCACGAATGGTCTTGTCCTGCCAGAGAAACTGCCTGAACTCGTACGTCTTGGCGTATCCACATTAACGGTTACGGTAAACGCTGTTGACCCGGAAATTATTGAAAAGATATATTCATATATCATTTACGATGGTAAAGTGCTCAAAGGCATCGAGGCTGCAAAGATCATGCACCGCAACCAGATGGATGGTATAAAAGCGGCAGTTGAAGCGGGTCTTGTTTTGAAGATCAATACAGTGCTCATACCAACAATAAACGACGATCATATTATTGATATTGCCAAAAAGATGAAGGAGATGGGTGTATATATTATGAACGTGATGCCGCTTATCAGTCAAGCTGAATTTGCACATATAACTCCTCCAACAGCGCAGGAACGTGCTGCTGTTCAAAAAGAATGCGAACCTTATGTGACCCAGATGCGGCATTGCCGTCAGTGCAGAGCTGATGCCTATGGTTTGATTGGAGAGGATATGTCACAGGTAAGCGAGAAACGAAGGAAATTGATCAATATAAAAAAGACATAGGCGGCATCACATTGGATCTGGATAAACTTGTACGAAGCATAAGGGATTTTGAGGGTGTTACCCGCAAAAAACCTATTGCAGATATTGTTAAAATGTTCGAGACCGTGCGCAGTGAATATGGCGGCACGATAGTTGATTTCGGAGACGATGCGGCTGTTATTGATATTGACAGTGATGATGTCATCCTTTTTGCGGCAGACGGTATCTGGGGAAAGTTACTGCGTGCAAGCCCGTGGTGGGCAGGCTACAGTTCTGTTGTTGTGAATATAAATGATATCTCGGCAATGGGCGGGCGTCCGCTTGCGATGGTAAATGTGATGTCATCTAACAATAAGCCTGCTTGCAAGGAAATGCTTCAGGGAATTACGGACGGAATCAAGAAATTCGGAGTTCCAATGGTTGGCGGACACATGCACCCTGACACGCCTTACAGTTCACTGTCGGTTGCTATTATAGGTGTCGCAAAGAAAGATTGTCTTATAAGAAGTGATACTGCAAGTTCCGGTGATGCCATTATAGTTGCTTATGATATGGATGGGAAGATCGGTCCGAATTCACCGTACAGTTGGGATTCAACGTCTTTCAAAGATCCAAAATCAGTACGTGAAAAGTTCCTTGTGATGCAGACCATCGGAGAACAAAAAGTTGCTACTGCGGGAAAAGATATTTCCAATCCGGGTACGATCGGTACATTGGGTATGTTGTGCGAGACCAGCAATGTCGGGGCATCCGTGGATCTTACAAAGATACCGATGCCGGATGGCGTTGATTTTGGACAATGGCTCAAGGTCTATCCGGCAACAGGGTATGTTATTACTGCAAAACCGGGTGATGCGGCTGAGTGTATCAGGATATTCGAGGATGTAGGAATTACTGCTGCTGTTGTAGGAGAGATCAATAACAGCCTGAAATTAGACATCTATGACGAAAACGATAGGGCAACTGTCTTTGATTTCAAGACTGACGACATAACTGGGATAACGGCTGAATGAGCCGTTATATATTTACTTTTTTGTATATTGCTAGTCGTCTCCATTGACCCATGCGTTCAATTCGTCATGCAGGAATTGTTCTGCTGCCTGAACCTGCTCCAATTTGCCTCTTAGGCAAAGTAGTTCCCTTACGTCACATTCTACGATGTCGACATTCATTTTCCTGTCAAATGGTTCAAGGTCAAACTCTTCAACAAGATCGTAGATTATAGCTGAGGGTGTTCCCGGTGGGATTATCAGGTCATACATACCTTCAAGTTCCTTGTTTATTTCTTCCCAGTCTTCTTTTGTTTTTAGATCTTCAAATTTCAGCATTTTTGCCATTATAATCACCATTTAATAAATTGAATGAAACGATTTGATGACACGTTTGTATATATAGTAAACGCTACTGGACAAATCAGGAATATACTACTAAAAATGCGGGAACGATCTAATTGCTGTCGTCCCGCGATTGAAATATACCTTATTTGATTAGTTTAAACCAAATTTACAATCACAATATCTTCTCGCCCGCATGTTCTCCGGACATTGAGTTGAATATTTCCTCAACATGCATAACTGCGGCGGCTTTTGCTGGCAAGTTCACATTTCTGGCGTGCACCCATTCAACCATATCATCATAGATCGAACCTGATGTTACAAGTTCCACGCTGCCTTTAACTTGATATGCCCTTTTTGCCTTGCCATCATGCACAACGAATGATATTTTCGGATTTTCCTTAATATTTGCTTCAGTCTTTTTGAAGTAATTATTTGCAATTAATATTGTTTCATCATCCAGTATTTTCAGCAAACCCACAAGTGCGACATTTGGCACACCGTCGTTACTGGCTGTTGCAATAGGTATTGGTCTTTGATTATCGATCGTTTCTTTTACTTCATGCGGCATTTTTACCATGTTAATCATATCTCCTATCTATTTATTGTCCACGTTTTTGACTATTGAAGTTTAATCAAATATGTATTTATAATTAATCCACCACAGGAATTGCGTCCAATCAATTGTTGTTGAAATTGATTTAGTAAGTATAGCCAAAATTACAACCTCTACAAAATTTATATATACAACGAGCATAGTTTATAACATGGCACTTCAAAAGAAGTGCTGGTTGTGCACTACAATCATTTCAGGGTGTTTTGGAATGGTGGATGAAAAAACGGAATCAGAACCTGTTATTCAATATGTTGATGATAAGTTAACCACAGAACATATGCCCATTGAGTTTAGTTTTGTAGTTAAAAACCTGATTCGTTCACAATTCAGGCAGCGCAATATATTTGACAGAAAACAGAAATTCCAGGCATTCCTTGCAGTCGGGGCATTTATTACTTTTGGAATAGGGGATAGCGTTACTGGTGCATTCATGATGATTTCCTGTGGTTTGGGTGCAGAAGCAAACCCAATCATGCGGTATCTGGTTGAGACACAAGGGAGCATCGGATTAATCTTATTCAAATTATGGATCACAATGGCTCTTTTGTCAATTGTTATAGTGATCCAGGACTTATCAAAGGAATCCACTTACTGGACTACAAATGGATTTCTGGTCGCATTTGGTATTGGCGGTGTTCTGGCAACAACATCGAATTTGATGCGCACATTTTCGTTTGATTTTTTTGGGTATGGCACGCCATCGCCCATATTGGTTATACTGGTGTATTTAATGTTAACTATTGGACTGGTGGCACTTGGCGGCATTGCTGACAAGAAAAGTACAATATAGTTAATGTAAAGCAAAACCTATTAACCATGACCTCGTTAATATCGTTTTGTAGAGTATTTTATTACGAATTTTAACTAGAATAGAACGAGGTACAAATAATGGTTATGGAAGATGATTGGGATACGCGGAAGCCCGGAAGTCCGCCTGAGATAAAGATTGAAGGAATTCCACCTATATTAGGTACGATCTTACGGTCAGTTGCAATAATATTTGTAATATTGTTTATCTTTTCAGTGATGTTCGGCTCGATCTTGGTTTCAGTTGGCGCGGGAGAAGTTGGAGTAAAATTCAACCAGTTTGGCGGTGTTGAGTCTGATGAACTTGGCGAAGGGTTACACATTGTCATGCCATGGGTGAGTGTTACAAAGTACTCTGTCAGAAGTGAAGTATATACTATGAGTGCCCAGCCATCAGAAGGCGAGCGTGTGGGTGATGACCAGATTACCGCATTGACCAGCGAAGGATTGATGCTTGGAATGGACATGACGGTCAGGTATCGGCTTATATCAGCAGATGCAAGCGATGTTCACCAGACATTGGGTATGGGATATGCAGAAAAGATCATACGTCCTACAATCAAATCAGTGATAAGGGAAGTTGTGTCCAAACATACGGCTATGGAAGTCTATGGTGAGGAGAGACAACTCGTAGCATCAGAGATGGTAACTATATTGGAGGATGCACTGGTTGATGATGGTATCATCGTTGAAGAAGTCCTTCTCCGAAACGTCAAACTGCCTGACAGGGTTGCTACTGCAATTGAAGAGAAATTACAAGCTGATCAGGATGCCCAGAGAATGGTATTTGTCAAGCAGAAAGAACAGCTTGAAGCTGAGCGAAAGGTCATCGAAGCAACCGGTATTGCCGATGCAACTATTATTGCTGCAACCGGTGAGGCTGAAGCACTTCGCATAATCAATCAGGAAATTGCAAAGAACCCGGACCTGATCAACTACAAGTACATCCAGATGCTTCAGGGTCAGGAGATCCAGACAATGGTCGTCCCTACTGATCAGGGACTGATACTGGATGCAAGTTAAGCTGGTAAACAAATAAAAGGTTGACAGCATGACCCAGATACCTGTGGAGCACCCCCGATATGAATCTCTCATGACGCGTGAGAAGATCGTTGAAGGGGTGCAAACCGGTATTACCAGCAAGCAGGGTTTGATCGCGCAAGGTCGGGGTGAGACTTTTGATTACCTGCTTGGCGAACGCACAACCGCAACCGCCGCATATGCAGAGCGTGCGGCGGTTGCATTACTTCTTCTTGCACAAGACCCCATTATTTCAGTAAATGGCAATGTGGCAGCGCTTGTGCCGGATTCAATTGTTGCGTTGTCTGATGTAACAGGCGCGCCGCTTGAGATAAATCTCTTTCACAGGAGCGAGGCACGCATGCATAAGATCATCGTGCATCTAAAAGCCCATGGCGCATCGAATGTTCTTGGCAAGAAGGGAGATGCACGCCTTGATCTGGATCATGATCGGGCAATCGTGGACGAAGAAGGGATTTACAGTTCAGATGTTGTGCTGGTACCTCTTGAAGATGGGGACCGATGTGGAACACTTGTTAGTATGGGAAAGAATGTTATTACAATTGACTTAAACCCTCTCTCGCGTACATCTCTTTCATCAAATGTATCCATTATTGACAATATCACTCGTGCAATCCCGAACATGGTGCAATTTGCAAAAGAGATGAAACACAATAAAACTGAAGAACTGCAATCTATCGTCGATTCATATAATAATGATAAAGTGCTTTCCTCTGCAATGTATGAGATGTCTGAAACACTAAAGAACATGTCAATTGAGCGTGGTATTGAATGGATCTGATCGATAAGACGCGCAGTTATGTATCAGAGGTTCTCAGGGATGAGCCAAGTACACACGATATGTCGCATATCGATCGTGTGGAATCTGTTTGTATCAAGATCCATGAACACGAAGGTGGGGATATTAAAGTGCTGCGGCTTGCCGCACTTTTACACGACGTTGGTATCGTGAGGGAGCATAATGAAGGCGGCGACCATGCCGAATATAGTGCAGAGATCGCACGTGAATTCTTATCCCGTGCTGGTGCAGATAATAGTCTGGTGGATCATGTGACTTCATGCATACGGACACACCGATTTAGTCGTGGTTTGAAGGCAGAATCCATCGAAGCGCAAATATTGCAGGATGCGGATCGGATCGATGCACTTGGTGCGGTCGGGATATTCCGCTCACTTGTTTCTATGGGCGCCCTCCGTGCACTCAAGCAGACAATCGGTACTGTAAAAGAAACATCGATGAATGCATATACTCAGGACCCTTTTGAGGGTTTTGGCGATTATATGGAAAACAAGCCGTTCAAGATAAAGAACCGGTTGAATACCGATGCTGCAAGAAAGATCGCGGATGAGCGACTTGCGGTGATGCATGCGTATCTTGAGGCGTTGGAAATGGAAACATCCCCAGATTTTAACATACCTCAATAGTAAAGAAAAGTAATGAATCGTAGATAGACGTGATATACTGATGAAACTTGAATATAAATCCGGATTGATCAAATGGAACCACAACGCGCGCAAAGAGCACTACTGCCTGTTCTCAAAAAGTGGTTTTACAAAATGCCTGCGCGAAGTTGCAAAAACTTAGAATGTTTTACTTTTTGCACTGGATGATCTCTAAATATGAGTGGGGAGGGGAATTTTAAACCGCCATTGACACAATATGATCGGCGGTGGCATATATACCAAGGACGGTGGCCGTGCCAGAGGTTGAGATCATGTACGGCCGTCAGTTTGTCGAATCGTTTTGTGAGGGCATGTGCCTATATGAAGTTCAATGTATCACCGAATTCACAATGTCAGGGGATGGAAGGGGGCCAGACAGATGCGAAAAATGACGCGACCGCGCGCAGCGCGGCACGTTCCTACACCATGAACATGAAACGAGAAAATCTTCGCTGACGCTCAGATTTACTCGGAGTATATATTTATAAAATATATACTAAAACAAAGCCGTTAACGGCAAAAAAGCTAAATACTGTAAACAGTTATAAATTATACTATCTATTATAATGTAATCATCGATTAAATAAAATCGCAGATGAGGAAAACAACAATGAAACTAATTAAGAACATCACAATTTTAATAATGGTTGCGATTCTGTCATTATCGGTTGCAACCAGTGCTCTTGCAGCGGAAGAACCAGTGCCCATATCGGAAGATTCCCAGCCCGACTTTGAGGGCTGTGAAATGTGTCATTCGGAGATTGCTGCGAACTATGCCACATCGCTGCATTACATGGCCTATGGAATGCGGGGCGAGTATGAGCTAGGGGCTGCAGGACACTTTGGAATTGATGTGGACAGCTTCTATGGAGAGGCGTGCGCCGGTTGCCATGCTACAACCTGCACAAAGTGCCATCAGGGATATATAGCTGCAATGGGACATGGCGAAGAAACTGTAGAAATAACCATCGATACGTGCGACCAATGTCACAAATCGAAGCTGAGCTCGACCTTTATAGGAGATATGCCATCACACAAGGGCGAAGGACCTCATGCTGACATCCACTATGAGAAAGGACTCACCTGCATGAACTGCCATAATGCAGAAGAGATGCATGGTGATGGTACCATCTATAATACCCAGAAGCAAGCGGTAACGACAGCGTGCGAGGACTGTCACAATAGTCCAGGAAAAGTGGTCAATGAAATGGATGTGACACAGTACACAACCGAGATATCTGCACATGAAATCCATGACGGGAAACTCGATTGCGCAGCATGTCATGCTGGATGGATGCCAACATGCGTGAACTGCCATTTGAATATCTTAGAAGCCGAGGGC
>JAUWBW010000135.1 GCA_030609665.1 Methanosarcinaceae archaeon
TTCTATCAAGATGCCAATGGAAATGTGGTTGACACCATGCCGTATCGTTATCAACCCCCATATCCTCATGCCGGGTGGAGATCCGGAACAGGTAAGCTGCTAATCGAGCAAATATCTGATATCAACGATGGTGTGTGGCCCGAGGAGTTTCAGGACCATACTTCCTACACCCGTGCAGGTAAGATCGGAAGATGGGATCCTGAGCCATGGGAAGATCCGCTACACCCGGATGCCGAGTTCAGGCGTGGAGATTTCTTTGACCTGAAGGATTTCGACATGGACAAGGATGAGGTCTTATCAACTCTGGCTCGCGTCTATCAATACTGGATCGCCCTGAGTGATTGCGATGGTTTCAGGATCGACACCGTGAAACATACCTCATGGGAGGGTTCCCGTAACTTCTGTGGAGCCATTCATGAATATGCCGAGTCCATAGGAAAAGATAATTTCCTGTTACTTGGTGAGGTAACAGGCGGTGCAGGGATGACACGGCAATATCTGGAGATATTTGGCAGGAATATTGATGCAGCACTGGATATCGGGGAACCGACGATCCACCTTGCAGAAATGGTGAAGGGATTTGAGGATCCAGATACATTTTTCGGTCAGTTTGGAGGTCATGATACACTAGGAAGCCACAGGGAAGCAGGGCGTTATCATGTTTCAGTTCTTGATGACCATGACATGGTCGGGCGTTCCGGAAAGCATCGTTTCCTTGCGAATGCCACCATTTTGAACAGTTATCAGCAGGTTGCACATGCGGTTGGTGTACAATTGACAACACTCGGTATCCCCTGTATCTATTACGGAACAGAACAGGCATTCGATGGTACTGAGGATCGTCATGACGGGAACATCGAACCATATGGTTTTGAGGATCGGTATATTCGCGAATGCATGTTTGGGGGCACGTTCGGAGCATTCGAAACAAAAGGCTGCCATTTCTTTGATCAAGATCATCAGGCATATCTCCGCATTGCTGCTATCGCGCGTGTACGCAATCGAAACGATCAGATCGGTATGGCGCTGCGACGTGGAAGGCAGTATTTGCGTGAGACATCATTCCTTGGCCGTCCATTTTCGATCCCGGGACGTGGCGAACTGGTCGCATGGTCGCGCATTCTGTTTGAGCAGGAGGTTCTCATCGCTCTTAACACACACGGCGAAGGGAATCGCGGTGCTGATATAACGATCCATGCAGGGATGCATACCGATGGTGCAAGCATGACTTGTTTATACAGGAGCGACTGGAACGATGCAGAACTGAGGAATCCTTCTTCAAAGCAGACTGTACCTGTAAAGTATATCGATGGACGTGCTACAGTACGCATCGATCTACCGCCTGCCGGAATGGCGATTTTTGTTTGAAACTATGCAAAGCGTTATGCTAAAACATATGGCATTTATGTGACATCGATCAACTAAAATTTACAAAACTGCATCATATCCGGCTTTTTTGAGTTCCACTGCCCATGTCCCACCGGAACTTGTAAAGGTTATACCTCCGGTTGCGGGGCTTTTTGAGACGATAAAGTGTCTCCCACTGCTGGGAGTTTTTGTTCCGGTCAGGGGTCCGGTTGCAAATACAAGTATATTTTCCGCTGAGAATGGCTCAATTCCCGCCTCTTGTTCATCATACAAGATCCTGGTACCTATGCCCCGACCTCCAAGATAATCCCGCGCGATCTTTTCATCAAGATCCTTGGTGACGCATGTTGAGGATGAGAGGTCAACTCTTAATATTTTTCCAGTGAAGCCTTTTATATAGTTATACTCCTAGTGAATTTATTAATGGATAGTTGTGTCAATCGGAGTGGTTTTGGATTGATACTTCTAGGATTGGATGCTTTAAGTCCTTTATATTTGTTGGGGTGGGGGAGTTGGGTGGTAAGTTGGTGGTTTGAAAAAAGGAGTGATTGGGTTTGGTATGATTTTTAAAATAGAGATGTTAGGTTATGTGATTATGATTCGTAACGGACTTCAGACTTCAGATTTCGCTTCGCTTTGTCCGGGCACTTTGGGGGATGCTTGGGATTCGAAACTAATATTTACTTAGAACATAATTTCATGGCGTTCTTCAAATAGATGTTGGGGAATGGTATAATAATTTCTGATACAGAGGTTCCCCATCGTTGGCTTTCACACCAGTTAAGTAAGGAGTCCATTGAATCCCACTTATCCGAATTGGACGCTATAGTTAAACACATAAGTATTACAAGACGATCCATACCTTCAACAAGATTAGGAGTAAGCATCTTGGATTTTTTCCGACTTCCATGTACAACTCCACTTCTTGCGTTATAGAATTTTTTCACAATTTTACTTATTTTATGGCGAATATCAGGTTCAGAAGACAATATAAATGCCGCACGTTCAGATAATGACTTAGCAAGAGGTTCTGACTCGGTAGAAATGAGCAATGATTCTAAAGCAATTGATGTTTTAACAATGGAAGCAGAAAGTTCTGGTTCCTGTCGTGATTCAAAAAGCCAGTTAATAGTTGAAATAATACGATTGGTAATTTTATAATCAGAGGTGCATAGAAGTGCCAATTGAGGAAATCCGCATCGTTCAAACCTTCTACAAAATTTTTCATCTATGATTATTCCTTTGATTGCAGGTTCTGGTCTAGATTTTGATTTTATATAATTGAATTTTGGCCCAATTGTAAGATCGAATATTTTATGACGATATGGACTTATTGCTAATAATCTTTGGATATCTTTTCTGGACATTACTAAAGTAGAGGACAAAAAAACAAGCTTTTCTATCAAGTCAGCTGTTATCTGAACTTCATCAATAATATCATCAGGATTACCCGTACGAATTATATCTATAATTGTAATATCGGCCAAGTCCTTAATGCGCTGTAAATAAAAGTTGTTCTCCCAAGAATGACGTGCAAATACATTTCTCTTTTTGACAAGTGCAAATAATGCTTGAGCTTCTTCTTTATTAAAAAAGCGGATGCAAATATTCATTTTTGGAAGCATTAGCATACTTTTTGCAGATAGCATCCAAGTGGTTCGAATGTAATGAGATTGATTCTTAAAGTTAATTCGCAGGTCCTTCCAAGTATGTATCATATCAGAATAAAGTTCATCTGCATCCTTCTTATTAGTATTATTAATCATCGTTTCAGAATTTCGTTAAGAGATTATAATTTTTGTGTGATACGATTTTTTTAAAATTAACATATGTAATTTCGGATATATATCACTTTATCCGAGCATAAACTCCCACTCCGTAGTCACCATATTCCAGTTGCAAAGTCCAAAGCCTACACAATACATCTTATCATCATGATTTTCCATCTTGTCCGTCAATGTATATTTCGGCAATTTAGTAACAATAATCAATACTTGAATAAGTTAATATCATCATACAAGTCATAAAATATATATCTTCGGTATTCACTTTTTTGTGTGAAAAATCGCTAATATTCAAAAAATAAAGAGTCTGTATAAAAAATCAAACCATGCCCCGTCCTTTAACAAAAACCCGTCCGTGAAAAACTATCAAATCCTTTAGTATTGTGGCATAACAAAGTCAAACTGCCCATAAAATAATATAATCAAAAACATCCCCGCATCAACACCACACCAACTACCGTGCCCCTGCCCCCGCAATATAATTCAACCCCAAAACATTTCAGGCACGTTTTACATAATGCAATTGAACCAAACCGGAATCGTATAATCTTACATTTAATAATTCGTATTTGTTTAGCTCATACACAACTCTTTTCTGAGCAATCCTTTCAGTTCTTCAAATCTATTTTTTCCCTGCAGCCTCCATGACGCCAGTAAAGACGTAATATACTGATAATTTTCTGCCTCATCTTGTTCATCCCGTCTAATACTTACCTACTCAATGTTGGAGAGATTCATTTTTACTTCTTTTATCTGGCATTACCGCTATTGATATATATAGCAGTAATACTTTCTTAGTGTAAATACAACTCATAATAATATTTTGAACTCATGCAACCATATACTTATAGACACAAAACAGCAACAAAGGAAAAATGAGGATTACAAATGATAGGCGGATTCAATGACGAACAAATACGCCGCTACTCCAGGCATATAATACTGCAAGAGGTTGGCGGAAAAGGGCAGGAAAAACTATTGTCCTCCAAAGTGCTTTGTATAGGTGCAGGCGGACTTGGTTCACCAATTATCCAATACCTTGCAGCAGCAGGTATTGGTACGATCGGTATTGTGGACGATGATGTTGTGGACCTTAGCAACCTCCAAAGACAGGTGATCCACGGTGGCAATGTTGATATGCCAAAAGTGGAATCCGCAGCACAGTTCGTAAACAAACTGAACCCTGATGTGGATGTCAAAAAATATAACCATCGCATAACCCCGGAAAACATACTCGATATTATCAAGGACTATGATATCGTGGTTGACTGTTCCGATAATTTCGCAACAAGGTATCTTGTCAACGATGCCTGCGTACTTACAGGAACCCCCCTCTCGCACGGCAGCATATTCAGGTTCGAAGGACAGGTCACAACTATCCTCCCAAATGAGGGACCATGTTACCGATGCCTGTTCGAACACGCACCTCCTGCCGGAATGGTTCCAAGTTGTCAGGAAGCAGGTGTGATGGGCGTACTTCCCGGTATCATTGGAGTAATTCAGGCAACGGAAGTTGTCAAGTACCTGCTGGATTTGGGTGAATTGCTAACCGGGCGCATGATATACTACGATGCCACACAGATGACCTTTGATGAGATCAAAATAAGGAAAAATCCTACTTGTCCGGTTTGTGGCGAGAATCCTAAAATTTCAACGATCAAAGCTGAAAATTATCAGGAAACCTGCACATTGTAAGATGTACAGGCACCCCTAAAAACGTCCAACCCAAAGGTTTATCAATAATTGTGCAATATGGATGTTGCACGAAACGATAAGGGCTCGTGGTCTAGCCGGTTATGACGTCGCCTTGACATGGCGGAGGTCCTGAGTTCGAATCTCAGCGGGCCCATTTGTGAGGCATCACGCGAAGCAGGATGCCTCGGACCGCGCTCCAGAAGCGTAATCTGGGTTTGCGAATCTCAGCGGGCCCATTTGTGAGGTATCACGCGAAGCGGGATGCCTCGGATCGCGCTCCAGAAGCGTAATCTGGGTTTGCGAATCTATGCGACCCCATTCGACACATTTAAATCAAAAAGCAACAAACTACGTGCGAATTAACATAACAAAAAGCCCAGGTAGCTCAGTTTGGGAGAGCGCTGCCCTGAAGAGGCAGTTGTCCCCGGTTCAAGTCCGGGTCTGGGCACATAAACCTCAAATTTCAATCGCACATCAGTAGTGTAGTGGTTATCACCGGGCGTTGCCAACGCTCGAACCCGGGTTCGAATCCCGGCTGATGTATTCTTCTTTTTTAATTGCATAACTTGAACGGGGTATGCACATAATCAAAAATAAT
>JAUWBW010000168.1 GCA_030609665.1 Methanosarcinaceae archaeon
CTCAAAAACACACGAAAACCGGACTCCCTTACTCTCAATATCTCTTTACCTTCAACCACTTCAAACCCTTCACTCACACTCGCAGTGATCTGCTTCCCAATAGAGCACATTCCAAGCCTTGCCTCGATCAATTCTTTTGCATCGGCATATTTCCGTGGAATCTCAACAACATATCGCCCGTCCTCGATATACATTGAAAACACATCATCTGCGCCCTCGTATTTAGATTTGAACATCTCGGCATGGGCACGTATCCAGACCGGCGGACCGACATGTTTCTTGACATCGGGCAGTGTTGACGTCATCAGTTCAAGGAGTACAACCACATCATCACCGGCCCATGAACCTGTCTTTATCACAGTAAAATCGTAATCCTCAAGCAACGCTGCCGTTGCCTGTTCCATCTTGTGCAATTGTGGATACAGCACGTCATCGACAACATCAGGCGTTTTGAAGACCACAGCCATGATCTCACTTTTTCGCATGTTGAGCCTTTCAACAAACTCGTGGTCTGTAAGTTCCTCTGCAGGCGGTGGGAAGAACATCTCTTCTGTCGGATTTTGATTGAAACTGCGCGAGATGTCAATGAACCTACTGAAATTATCAAGTGAAAGTGCAGCCGCAACATTCCTTTTTGGGTCTGTGGGGTCTATAACGACCAGAGGGTCGGTGTGTTTCAACGAACCATGTTCTTTTATGTCGATAACAAGATTGGGTTTCCAGTCGCATGCGCTCTCAAGAACTTTCTCAAAAGAGCCAAAATGGATGACCAGAAGTTCTGTAAGATAACCGGAAAAACCCTGTGTTCGCAACTCTGAACCGTAAACTCCGCCGCCTCGCATGAATTGTTTGAGGAGAAGCACATCGTCCTCAAGTCCGCTGACATTCTGCTCTATGAACTCGTTGTGGAATGGTGTTCTGTCAACTGCCGATTTGATCTTGTCCGCTGAAGATACCCTGAAACAAGGCACAAGATCAACATCGAAATCCCTGTATCTCATATTGATGTATGGATGTTCAGCATAACGTTCTTCCGATCTATCTGCATCCATTGCAACTTCTCTTGCAATCGATAGGCCGAAACTTTCAAGTTCTTCCCTGCTCGTTTCTTCGGGAAAAGTGATGAAAATATCAAGGTCATGTGTGCCGGATATCCATGTGCCTCTGGCGGCTGAACCTACCAATTGGGCAGACACGCCGGGTATATTTTGTTTGACTGCCGTGGAATTGACCTTTTCGATCAGTTCATCCGCAACATTTGATAGGAGCACCTGCTCATCTGCTGTCGGTTTAATTGTTTTAAGGACTGCGGATTTTATGTTATTTGTGTTCATTTGTTGTAACCATTAATGGATTTGAATCTGGGTTTTTTATTGTACATGCAGTTGCATCTTCTTTAAGTTATAATTTATGGAAATGTTTCTCATGTTGTCACAAAGCTGCATATTTGGATTTCTATCATTTATACGGCTTTGTGTTAAAAGTCGGATTATGCCCCGACTTTATACATATGAGCGGTTTTTAACACCAAATCGTAAATTCTGAAACTGTATATTTTATAGTTTATATGAGAATATTTGCACAAGTGTTGAGTATTGTCACTTAACTGCTGAAATATACATTGATGAGCAATATTAAAAATCTCAAAGATGAAATGTTATATACAGTCTTTGGACTTAAGTTTGAGATATAGTGACTCGTACTCGATCTCTCGCATCCGTTGAGATATTTTGAACCAGAAAAACAATTTTGATTATTGAGATTAGATAGATATGTATATACGTAATATCTAATATAGATTAAGCTACCATAGAGGGATGATATGTCAGGCAATTTTTTAAAGCAAGTAATATTAAGGTTGGACTTTCAAGGCGAAATAGATCGTTCTCAGCAGGTATTGGATGACATAAAGAGAGACGTTTCAGATATTCTTCCAGAGTTCGAAACTCGAGAAATAATATCTGTAGAAATGACTATTGATCAAGCTCAAAAATCCACAAATGAAAAGCGCTATAAGTTATTTTTACTTCACAATAATACAACAAACAACTCATTAATATTAGAGCCAAGTGCAATTATTTTTGACATTAAGAAGTATAATAATTATGACGAGTTCAAAGGGTTTGTACAAAAAGTAATTCGAAATTTGGGAGAGCGGAGCCAATCTATAAAAGTATCGAAGACAGGACTTCGTTATATAAATCAGATAATTATTGATGAAGGGGACCCATTTGATTTGGCTGAACTTATTAAGGAACCACTTATTTGTAGTCTTAATTTCATTCAAAATCGAAGTGAACTATCAAGGTCTGTTGGGGTCATGGAATTAAATAAGTCTGATTATTATGTCAAATTCCAGTATGGGTGGTTTAATAGCGAGTTTCCAAATCCAATAGCAAAGAAGGAATTTGTACTCGATTATGATTGTTATTCAAAAAATGAAATCGATATTTCGTCTATCAATGGTCAAATTAATATACTGCATGACGAAATTAAAAACTTATTTGAACAGAGCACCAATAAAGAGAACTTACAGTATTATGGGAGGTAAAAAAAATGCCTTATGACGAAACAGATGATTACTTTGGCGAGGCAGGAACATTTGCACCAAAAACCCAAAAAAAAGAAGTGGCATATCCTTTCAATATAGATATTGATTTTAAAAATTATGAGAGGACGGAAGTAAAAAAAAAGGTTTTGGCATATGTCTCTAAGCAAGATTGATTCAATGTATGTTAAGCATACTTCAAAACGAATCTGTCAGGGGGATATACTTCGAAATATAGATATTATTGATTGGAATATAGATGACATATCAGGTGAATATGAAATTTCTGAAGCAAGTCTGCCGTATGTCATCGTAATGACTCAAGATTGCGATCTTGAATGGGACTTCAACTTTAGGTCGGAACCAGCCGCTGAAAAACATGATAAATATCTGCACAGCGTTTTGATATGCCCTGCTTACATTTCAGAAGTATTCAAGAAAGGTGATCACTTAAAATCCAGTGGATTGAAAATGAACACATGGGGTGGTGATAATTATAAAAAGATTTTACAGCAAAGCAATACAAGATTCCATTATTTAGAACAAAATCAAGCATTGCAAGTACCGCAATTAATAATTGATTTTAAACATTACTGCACTATTCCAAGAAATGCTTTATATATGATGTATGCAGAGCATTATTTAGCCACTATTAATATACTTTTTCGAGAATCTTTGTCGCAACGTTTTTCGAGTTATTTGAGCAGAATTGGATTACCTGAACTCAAGAAAGAATAGATGTTGAAAGTACATAATCTATGGCTTTAACCTCCTTTGGAGTTCCTCGTATTCTTTTTTTACAGATACCAGTGCGATGAATGGTAATTGAAATCCTCATACGATCTCGTTGAATCTCTCGATTTTAATCGGGAGTAGTGGTGAATTTTAATTGCATAACTTATCGGATTTGCACTAAAAATCCCATCACCTCCCAATCCCATACGCACAATCATTTCTTTTTACGCAATACCAATTCTTGACACAAACCCCATTCGCCCATATTTCTTAAATAGGTGTGTGGCAATAGTTAGGTCAATTCTTACACTCATATAACTGTAGGTTAGACTAAACTAAATCCATTATAAATTCAGGTGACAAAATGTACGCAGATAGAATTAACTCATTACCCCCTTACTTATTCGCAACCATAGACGAAGCAAAAGCAAAAATGGTGGCAAAAGGTGTTGACGTGATCGACCTTGGTGTAGGCGACCCTGACCAGCCGACTCCTGCACATATCGTGGAATCGATGTGTGATGCCGTGCGTGATCCGAAAACACACAGGTATCCATCATACACCGGCATGCTCTCATTCCGTGAGGCTGCTGCAAACTGGTGTAAAGAATACAAGGGCATTGACATTGATGCTGCATCCGAAACACTGACCATGATCGGTTCAAAGGAAGGTGTTGCACACATCCCGCTTGCGTTCATAAATCCGGGAGATGTTGCACTGATACCCGACCCGGGATATCCGGTCTACAAGATAGGAACACAATTCGCAGGCGGAATTCCTCATATTATGCCTCTTCTTGAGGAAAACAACTTCCTGCCTGACTTTGACGCTATACCAAAGGATGTTCTTGCAAAAGCAAAACTTATGTTCCTTAACTATCCGAACAATCCAACATCTGCAACGGCAGACCTCAAGTTCTTCGAAGAGGTTGTGGATTTTGCACGCGAAAATGATATTGTGGTAGTTCACGACAACGCATATTGTGAAATGGTCTATGATGGATATCAGGCTCCAAGTTTCCTTGAAGTTGATGGCGCAATGGATGTCGGTTTTGAATTGTACTCACTCTCAAAGACATACAACATGACAGGATGGCGTCTTGCTTTCGCTGTCGGTAACAAGGACATGATAAACGCTGTCGGTAAAGTGAAATCCAACATCGATTCAGGTGCA
>JAUWBW010000080.1 GCA_030609665.1 Methanosarcinaceae archaeon
CAAATTTGATCTCAAAGACCGCACCGGATCTTTATTGATACAGTTGTTCTGCATGCTTGGCAGAAGATCATTGCTGATATACCTCATCCATCAACCGATATTGATCGCTTTGCTCTACCTTCTGGGTTTTGTGGATATTGGGTCACTATTTTAATGAGCTTTTGCAACGCACCAATTGTCTGACGTATGGTAAAGTAACTTACTTGACAATACATGAGGGGGAAAGGATTAGATTATTAATTATCGTATTTGTTTAGTTGGTTTCGATAACTCACTTTCCAAATCATTTGTTCAATAAGTGAGTGATAAAATGTCGATGCACAGCCCATATTGCCAGACCCCACGCAGCAACCCGCCGCAGGCGGCAGATTCCAAACATTATGAAATATATACATATATATCGGTCGAATAAACCTGAATTACAGAACATATATGAGACTGTCGGAAAAGCGATGAAATCTATACATTTTTAATAACATCGGTATGTAAAAACGCTATGCTGTGTTGTACCACATTTATTTTATAAGTTGAAATGCCGCGGAAATGCCCATACCGTTCGCGTTAGTGGTGTGGGAATGCGCCGCCTGCGGCGGTTGTATTAGTTTTAGCTTCAGTTTCAGATCGGACACTCTTATTTACGCAGTTCTCTTACCACAGCTATACAAATACAAATTATTGACCTTAACACGTTGGAAATGGTCACACAAAATCAGTGATCAACTTCTGTCTCTCATCCACCTTCTCAAAGTTCGACACCCCCACACCAAGCAATCGAAATCTCCTTTTCCCCATAAACTCACGCATAAGGTCTTTTGCAGTTATCCTTATGATATCAATATCTGTTGAATACACCCTGAGCGACCTTGCCCTTGTATAGGTCGAAAAATCCTCAAACCGTACCTTAAGTGTGATCGTCTTGAACAAAAACTTATTTTTCATCAATAATGCGTGCACATCCTCTGCAAGTGAGTCCAGCACCTGTTCTATGACATATGGATCTGCCGTATCCTCATCAAACGTATCTTCCTTACTAATGGACTTGATATCCCCGCGCTCCTGTACCTCCCCATTATCAATGCCTCTTGCCATCTGGTGCATCTTAAGACCGAACTTGCCAAACCTCTCGATCAACAGCTGGACATCACACGCAGCCAGATCCCATATTGTCTTTATATCCATACCCAGTAATATATCAGTGGTCTTCTTTCCGACGCCGGGAATTCTGGAAACCGGCAGAGGAGTTAGAAAATCCACCACATCCCCTGGCTTCACAACAGTCAATCCATCAGGCTTTTGGAAATCTGATGCGATCTTTGCAACTAATTTGTTCGGAGCAACACCGATCGAGCAGGTAATTCCTTCCTGTAAAAGTATCTCCTCCTTAATGTTTTGGGCAAGTCGGGATGCTGCAGCATGATCTTCTACATGCTCGCTGACATCCAGATACGCCTCATCCACACTCACCTGCTGGAACATATCCGTGAATTTCCGCATGACATCCATAATTCGATGTGATACATCTTTGTAAAGTTTCATGTTCACCCGAAGATATACTGCATCAGGACACAGTTTGTACGCCTTTGAGATTGGCATTCCCGAACGTATGCCGAATTCCCTGGCTTCATAAGAACATGTACTGACAACACCCCTACCCTTGCCGTTCTTTGGATCGGAACCAACCACTACGGGCTGACCTTTTAGTTGAGGATTCTCACGCACTTCAACTGACGAGTAGAAACTATCCATATCTACATGGAATATGATTCGAGTTTTGGATGCTGCAAGTGTTGTGGATGCTGCAGGTGTTGTGGATGCGTTCATTGCCTGTTATTTCAACTCCCTCATTAAAATCATTAACCATCCGGCCCAAAATGATTTAACCGTAAAGACCATCGAATACCTCATACAGACTAATGAAAAGCGTGATAACAATATGTACCAACAATTAGCAATAGCAGCATACGTAGTCGTATTATTCCTTACCTTGCGCGATATTCGTATATTCAAGCGTACACGCCTTGCCTCATATCGAAAAGGAGCAATGAGGGGACTGGTGGCTTCAACCGTTGTACTGCTTGGCACATTCATTGTTTTTGTCAACCCCAATCTTGGTCTGCTCATTGTGCTCATAGGTCTTTACATAAACCGCAAGGGCATCAGGGAGGATGTTTTCAGGGACACGGTTGCAATGGACCGATTGCTTGGGAAAACGGACTACCATGAATCAAATATAGAACAAGATGAAACGTGAGACAGAGCCAACCTATCATTTAATCCAAAAGGTATAAATGGAAAGGTTATCAATTAGGCGGTTACCTAATAAATAATCATAATCATAATCAAATTATCATATAAATTTAGATTTGGAGATCAATACATGGGAAATATTAGACAGAAAAATATCAAGAACATAGCATTTCGCTTATTAGATAAATATGAAGGTGTATTCACAAAAGATTTTGATGAGAACAAGCATCTTGTCACAAAATACACCGACATTGAGAGCAAAGTTATCAGAAATCGTGTTGCAGGCTATGTCACACGAAAGATAACACACGTTCGCCCTGAATAGTCCTTTAAGGTAGGGATATCATGTTCGAAGGGGTTTTACCGGCGCTTATCACTCCTTTTAAAAAAGACGACTCTATTGACGAAAACGGATTCCGGGAAAACGTCAGTTTTGTTGAGACCGGTGGCATCTCGGGCATTGTATCCTGTGGAACAACAGGGGAATCCGCAACTCTTTCTACAGCCGAGCATGAGCAACTGATCGATATTTCAGTTGATTGTGCAAATGTTCATGTTGTGGTTGGTACAGGTTCAAATAATACTGCAGAAGCGGTAGAGCTTACGAAATATGCAGATGATGCAGGAGTAGATGGCGCGCTTCTAATATCACCATATTATAACAAGCCCAACAATGCAGGACTGATCAAGCATTTCAAAGCGATTGCCGAATCGGTAGACATTCCTTTACTTTTATACAACGTTCCCACCCGCACGAGTCAGGACATGCCGCTTGAAGTTATTTTTGAACTTTCAAAGGTAGATAATATCGTGGGCATCAAGGAAGCGAGCGGAAATCTCGACAAGGTGACCCAGATCATTGAGAATACGGCTGACGGGGATTTTTCAGTCATCTCGGGTGATGACGGACTCACACTTCCAATTATCACACTCGGCGGCAGCGCCGTGATATCGGTTGTTGCAAATATTGTTCCTCAAAAGATGGTGGACCTTTATAATGCTGCAAAGAGTGGCGACATATCAACAGCGAGAAATATCCACTATGAACTCGCACCGCTTATACGTGCGCTGTTCAATGAAACAAATCCAATCCCTGTAAAACGTGCTGCTGGATTAATCGGACTTGCAAGCGGACCTCTAAGGCTGCCACTTGCACCAATTAGCAGTGATAATGAACGGATACTTATAGATGCGCTAAAAAACATAGGTGCGCTAAATGGTTAATGATAACGATAACATCAATGTTGCAGTGACAGGCGCATGCGGTCGCATGGGCGGTATGATCATTGAGAATATCGTAAAGACCGACAACATGCAACTTTCGGCTGCTTTTGATATTAACAATATCGGCAAGGATGCCGGAGAGATGGCACATGTTGATGTACTTGGTGTTACGGTATCGGACGCAAATGACATTAAAACTGTTCTGACCGAAACAAACACGGATGTCCTTATTGATTTCACAATTGCACCTGCGACGGTTGTCAATGCACCGGCAGCAGCCGAATGCGGAGTTAATCTTATTATTGGCACAACAGGATTCACTGAGCAGCAAAGAGCTGCTATCGATGATGCAATTCTGAAGAACAACGTTGCAGCAGTCATATCACCAAACTATTCAGTTGGTGTCAATGTATTTTTCAACATCTTAAAAGAAGCAGCAAGATCACTTTCGGATTATGACATCGAGATCATCGAAGCCCACCACAACCAGAAAAAAGACGCTCCAAGCGGCACTGCCATGAAAGCGGCAGATGTTATCAGCGAAACACTTGGCGGCAAGGAATACGTGTACGGGCGCAATGGTCTTGTACCACGCGGCAAGGAGATCGGGATACATGCTGTTCGCGGCGGCGACATTGTTGGCGACCATACTGTCCTGTTCGCAGGAAATGGCGAGCGTGTTGAGATCAAACATCAGGCGCACTCACGGCAGGCATTCGCAGGCGGCGCGGTAAAAGCGGCTGCATGGATTTGCAATGCAAAACCCGGCATCTATACAATGGATGATATTCTGGGATTTTGAATTAACTCCCTGATCACCTACTAATTTTGACAAAAAAAACAAATTTGATTCACAACAGATGCGTAGCAATATTTTCAGATATCACGCGCTCGCAATATTCACACCGAAGTGATATCCTGCCCCCTACCGATGTTATCGTGAATTTAGATGTCACCGGTTCACTACTGTTAGAAATACAATTTGGATTGATGCACCTTACAACACCTTCGGCGTGTTCGGGGATAACAACCTGCTTTTTCTCGAAAACATCAAAATTGCGTATAATATTGATAACCGCATTTGGTGCGATCAATGAGATCTTGTCAACCTCGCGCACATTCAATTCGCGGTTCTCTATCTTCACAACATCCTTTTTGCCGTGCTTGCCTAATGCGTTTATAACAACACTGACGACATCTTCAGATGAATCAGGGATTCCAAGTATCCGCAGGACGTTTAGTGACTGACCTGCCGTGATATGATCGATCACAGTACCATTCTCGATCGGACGAACCCGAAGTTCACGTTTTGGAGTTGTGTTTGGCGTCATTCAAGGGCCCCCATAACAAGTGAGAGCAGTGCCATACGAACCGGCACGCCGTAAAACGACTGATTGAAATAACAGGCATGATCAGATTCATCCACACGTGGGTCGATCTCATTGACCCTTGGAAGCGGATGCATGATCTTAAGTTTTGGGTCTGCATTCTCAAGAAGCGCAGGTGTTATCAGCAAACTGCTTGCAACCTTGTTGTATTCTGCAGGATCAGGAAAACGCTCTTTCTGGATCCTTGTGACATACAGCACTTCCACATCGCTTATTGCTTCCTCAATGGAATCCGTCTGTTTCACCTTGATATTTCGCCTTTTAAGATCACCGATTATCTCATCCGGCAGACGCAGTTCTTTTGGAGACACCAGTGTGATCTCTGCATTGTAAAGCGAAAGGGCATAACAAAGTGAGTGCACAGTCCTGCCGTATTTAAGGTCACCGGCAAGTGCGATCTTCACACCGTCAAGGTGACTTTCCCTGCGGATCGTGTATAGGTCAAGGAATGTCTGTGTCGGGTGGTGCCCTGCACCGTCCCCGCCATTGATGATAGGTACGGATGCCAGTTCAGAAGCCATTCGTGCCGAACCTTCTTTCGGGTGCCGCAAGACGATCGCATCGGAATATCCTTCAACCACACGGATCGTGTCAGCAAGAGTCTCCCCTTTTGCAATCGAACTTGCCTCAACAGAACCAAGATTTAACACTCTTCCCCCAAGCCGGATCATTGCGGTCTCAAATGACATGCGCGTCCTTGTACTTGGTTCAAAGAACAAAAGTGACAATACCTTTCCATCAAGAAGATCAGACTTTTCCACACCCCGTGCAACCGGTTCAAGTTTTTCAGCGGTATTTAAAATATGATCAATAGTATCACGCGAAAAGTCCTTCATTGATATGATGTGTAGGTCTTTGAACGTCATCAGACTGATAAAAGAATTGCATGAGATATAATATTTACTAAACCGGCATCATCCATTTGACCATAATGCAATTGCTAATTTTATTTTTTCACTTTACCCATAAACTTGACAAGTCTTTTAGCATCATCGATCTTGCGTTTTTTCGCATAATGATGAAACTTTCTTAATCTTTTCTTTTTAGGGGATACCTCAAGTTCTTTCAGGTCCATCAGTGCACGCAGCAGTCCGGCAGTTTTATTGAATAACTTTTTTGCATCCTCCGGAGTGAGATCAGATTCCCCCAGATTAGTTTCATATTCCGCTTCCTTTTCGGATATGCGCGTTATATAATAGTTGATATGTTTTTTGTCTTCATCTGAAAGATCAGGTTTATTGACCATTTCCCATACGAACTTATGAAGATGCACCTGCTCTCCGTTAATATCGACCATTTGCGGAATCTGCTCCCCCACCCAGAAAAGGTATTTATGAAGGCGATTCAATAATTTCGCGTGCTCGCTTTTGGTTATGAACTTATCATTTGGCATATTCCCTTCTTTTATGTTATGCGGATTTGAACTTATAGTTTTGCACATAATATAGTTGCATAATAATCGGTATTATGAGTAAACCTTAGATTCAATTAAACTTATAGGCATTCAGGTATTTTATACATGTGAATAGCTTAAATACCATACATAAAAGGTGATCTTATAAAACCTATCATTCAGGTTGCACTTGACCTACTGGAAATTGACCGTGCCGTGCAAATCGCAAAAGAAGCCGTCATCGGCGGAGTTGACTGGATAGAGGCAGGTACACCCCTGATCAAGAGCGAAGGCATGGATGCCGTCAGGAAACTTAAAGGTGCATTCCCTGATCACACGATCCTTGCAGACATGAAAACTGTGGACACAGGAGCCATGGAAGTGGAGATGGCGGCAAAAGCCGGTGCAGACATTGTCATACTGCTTGGAAGCGCAGATGATGCCACAATTCTTGATTCTGTGCGGGCATCACGCAAGTATGGCGTTAAATTGATGGCTGATCTGATATCTACGAACGAGCCAGTCACGCGCGCGCAACAACTTGAAAATTTGGGTATTGATTACATAAATGTACACGTGGGTATCGACCAGCAGATGGTTGGAAAGAACCCTATGGATATTCTCAAGGATATTGCAGATAAAGTCAACATACCAATCGCAGTTGCAGGGGGCATGGATGCCAAAACATGTGCGCAGGCGGTAAAATTCGGGGCTGATATTGTGATCGTTGGCGGTAACATAACCAGATCCGGCAACGTGACAAAATCCGCACGTGCGATTCGTGAAAGTGTGGATGCTCCAATTGATGTAGTGGTTTCTAAAAGATCGATCGATGAAGAAATTCATCAACTCCTGATGAGCGTTTCAACACCAAATATCTCGGATGCGATGCACCGAAAAGGTGCGATGCGAAATATTCGTTCCATGGTGAAAGGGCAAAAGATGGTCGGCAGGGCGGTCACTGTGCAGACGTTCGCGGGCGATTGGGCAAAGCCTGTTGAGGCCATTGACATCGCAAGTCCGGGTGAGGTGCTTGTGATCTACAACGGCAGCGACCATGTAGCACCATGGGGCGGGCTGGCAACTCTCAGTTGTTTAAATAAAGGGATCGGAGGTGTTGTGATCGATGGTGCCGTGCGCGACATCGATGAGATCGAACAACTTGACCTGCCTGTTTTTGCAAGCAGCAGTGTACCAAACGCAGGTGAACCAAAAGGATTCGGGGAGATAAATGCAGAGATCGTCTGTGGTGCGCAGGCTGTCAAACCCGGAGATTATATTGTTGGTGATGACAACGGCGTGGTTGTAGTGCCAAAGGAGCGCGCTTACGAAATTGCACGCCGTGCGAAAGAGGTCGAAAAGACTGAAAGGCGCCTTTATGACGAGATACGAAAAGGGCACACGTTATCTGAAATTATGAAACTTGAAAAATGGGAGAAGCATTAGATGATGGAAGTCCTGAAAGTGCTCGTATGCATGCCATTCTTGTTGTATTCCTGCTATTCTGACATAAAAACACGGCGTGTATCCAACACCGTATGGCCCATAATGCTTGCCGCAGGGCTGCCGTTTCTCATCTATGACCTTCTTACCCGTGGATTTCCATACTTGATCCACATGGTTCTGTCGTTTGCGTTCATATTCGCATTCGTCTACATCCTGTTCCAGCTTAACGCATTCGGCGGCGCGGATGCAAAGATAATGATGGTGATTTCT
>JAUWBW010000235.1 GCA_030609665.1 Methanosarcinaceae archaeon
CCGATATTTGCAAGAGCATCTTCCGCAGCTTTTCGAATCTCCTGTTGTTCATCAGCTAGCAATTCAATGAGGGGATCTACTGCCCTCTCATCCCCGATCTTGCCAAGTGCCTGTGCTGCATTCTCACGAATTTCCGGGTTGTTATCCTTCAGTGCCTGAATCAGAGGCTCAACCGCTGGTTCATCCATTTTAACAAGGGCTTTTACGGCATTCACTTTAACAGATAAATTCTGGTCGGCTAGATCCTGTATCAGGGATTCTACCGAGGTTTCATTTACAGAAGTATTGTTCTCATTGACACCAGCATATGCAATGGATATGCTGAATATCAACACGACAACTGACAATAGAATTTTTGTTATTTTTACCTTCATCGAAATCATCTCATCTTTATTTTTTCATCACAATTTTCAAATTATCCGTCAATCAATCCCACTACATCTGTGATTCTGTCATTGCGATCCAGACAAACACTAACAAATAAAATATCAGGGCAAGCACCCCAATTGCAATTGTTTTCTCAATATATGCCTGCACTTTTGTATTTCCGGTAAATGTAAACTCCGGATACTTATTTTTGCCACACCACCATATAGATATTGTACCAAGGATGACAGCCCCAATTGCCATAATAAGCGAAACGGTTGCATCATGACTCCATTGGGATACACTGGGGGCGTACATTAACAATTGCAGCAATATGCACAAACCCAGGGCTATTGAAACTGTGCCAAAAAACAAATAAATAAAATGAACCAGACGCATCAGGCGTGCAGTGTACAATGGTTTGGATTTATCAGAATCTTCAATGTTCATCGGCTACCCTCCAATCCATCTTCCTGTAAACAAGGAAGTAATACATCACAGCACCAACAAAATTTGCAAAGAATATACCAAGGCACCATATCAGTTTATCATATTCGCCGGCACTGGGGAAACTCTCCCTTGGTCTTTGCAGGCAGTCGATAAACATCCCGATCAAGAAGCCAAAAATTACTGCAACAATAATTGTGTAGGTTATGAATAATGCCATGGATAATACCATCAATATTGATTCTATAACTGTAAAATTCAAATTCCCTTCCTGGGGACTAAACATAAGATCGTATGGATTAGACAATTTAAGCAGGAACAGTGAAAATAATAACAGAACAACAAATCCACCAGATAAGAAGTATTTTCTTTTCATATTGCCTCCTGATTTTCTCCATAAACGATACGATTAAATTTTGTTAAATGGTGGGTTATAAAATTCATCATTGTCATTTTTCTCACAATCCATAGCACCATTCATAGATTCAACCCGAACACGCCCCCTCTCAAGTGCCCGCTTTCCAAGAATTAACCAGTGAACCAGAACTGAAACCAATCCGATCAAAAACAGTATTATTAACGTGATCAAAATCACATCTTGTGACATTAACAGTCCAACCAATTCTGATTCATTCATACGCACCACGTTTCATCCATAATTCCCATCACTTACCAGCATCGAACACAATACCTGAACTGATATTCTCAACCCGGCTGGCGATAACAAAATTACCTTCTATCCCAACTTTATTTCCACGGTACCATTTTCCGACGATCCGAAGTTTATCATTCTTTGAAACAAGGCACATTCCAGAGTATAGAACAACTACCGCGCCCCCGTCGTGCTTTATGGAAAATATACTTTCATACTTACCCCATAATCCGCCAAATACGAGAATGAACGGTACACCGATGAACGAGGTCATTTTTTCACAAATACGGGAATCTGTCAGCGCTTCGGATTCGACGATTTCCGAATCCTCGTTTTGGCTTAACTTATCCAAGTTTTTCTTCTCCCTTTTAGTTTCCACTCCAAACATCTACCACCTGTCCCGTATCCACATCAACCAGTGCGGACACCGAACTGTCCATCCATGTCACACTGAGCAGGGTCTTTGGTTCATAGAACTTCTCCGCAGTTTCCGGAAGTATGCGTTTGACAGATGGATTGCCACTTCCACCCATACCGGCAGATAATACATCCCTTATCTGTTCATTCTGTATTGCAATTCCAATAGCTTCGCCTCGAACGGATTCCGGGATTGCCTCAAGAAGATAACTGATCCGTATCAGCTCATTATTGTCATAGTTATAAGTGAAATCATACAGATCAGGGTGCATAGTATTTGCCGATACACCTGATACATGCAGGTGTAATTTGTCATTTTCCCGCGATGCACTGATCGTGATATTCTCATATTCTGTTCCAGCGTAGGGAATTACCTGCTGTATGATCTTTTTCCCGATATCCTCGCTTTTTGCAGGAGGCGTACCTATCCAGACAACACTGTTTTCCAAAGATGTATCATCGGCTCCTACGACGCATCCTGAAATCGATGTTATAAGCACTGCAAACAATAGAACTACAGACAAAGCGGTTGAATTATTCATATTACTCCACCCAACAAAAAGTAAAAAAGGCGCAATGCGCCTTCATAAATTTCATTCACCCGGACCGAATGTTATCGTATAACTGAACATATCAGCATTACTTGGAAGTATCCCAAGCGTCCAGTCCCCGGTTGCACCAGATGCAGAGTATTCTTCTGTATAACTCGAAGAAAGATCCCGATAGATGCCAGTGCTGTCCATTTCCCATGGCGGGATATTTGACATTCCCAAACTGACCGAACCGCTATAGGTTGTTTTAACCAGCGTCATGTCAACCTCGCCTGATCCACCTTCAAGTGTTACAGCAAACGAAGGTTCCTTCTTATCCTGAGTGTCTGCA
>JAUWBW010000141.1 GCA_030609665.1 Methanosarcinaceae archaeon
GGGAATTACCATCGATTCAGCAAACGTATCAATGGTACACGAGTATGAAGGCAAGGAGTACCTGATCAACTTGATCGATACACCCGGACACGTTGATTTTGGCGGTGACGTTACACGTGCAATGCGCGCGGTAGACGGTGCGGTCGTTGTTATTGATGCTGTTGAAGGTACAATGCCACAGACCGAGACGGTTTTGAGACAGGCACTGAAGGAACATGTCCAGCCGGTTCTGTTTATTAACAAGGTTGACAGGCTTATCAATGAGTTGCAGGTCGATGCACAGGAAATGCAGATCAGACTGGGTAAATTGATCGATCACGTCAACAAGCTCATCAAGGGTATGAATGAAGAGCGCTACAAGGCAGGCTGCAAAGTTGATGCGGCAGGTGGTACTGTTGCGTTTGGTTCTGCACTATACAACTGGGCGATCAGTGTGCCTATGATGCAAAAAACAGGCGTATCATTCAATGATGTGTTTAATTATTGTCGTGCTGAGGATATGAAAGCACTTGCTGATAAATGTCCACTCCATGAAGCAGTGAACGATATGGTCATCCGTTTCCTTCCAAGTCCTATTCAGGCACAGGAAGATAGGGTAAGCGCCATCTGGCATGGTGATATGGATAGTGAGATTGGTAAGTCAATGGCTACTGCAAATGCTGATGGAGACATCGCATTCATGGTTACTGACATCACAATGGATCCACATGCAGGAGAAGTTGCAACAGGTAGACTGTTTAGCGGATCTCTTTCAAGAGGTACGGAAGTTTATGTGTCGGGTGCACCCCGGCAGAACAGGATTCAGCAGGTTGGTATTTTCATGGGTCCGGAAAGACTTGAAGTTGACAAGATCCCTGCAGGGAATATTGCTGCTGTGACCGGACTTAAGGATGCGATCGTTGGTTCGACTGTGACCACACTTGAAGATATGGATGCATTTGAGAGCATTACTCATGCAAGTGAACCTGTCGTGACTGTTGCTGTTGAGGCAAAGCACATGAAGGATCTGCCTAAATTGGTAGAAGTATTAAGACAGGTCGCAAAGGAAGATCCTACACTTAAGATCACTCTTGATGAAGAAACCGGCGAGCACTTGCTTGCAGGTATGGGTGAATTACACCTTGAGGTTATTGCTCACAGGATCGAGCGTGACAAGGGTGTTGAGATCAGCACTACTCCGCCAATCGTTGTATACCGTGAAACAATAACCGGAAAGGCAGGCCCTGTTGAAGGTAAATCTCCAAACAGGCACAACAGATTCTATATTATTGTTGAGCCACTTGCACCGGAAGTTGTTGCTCTTATCAAGAGCGGTGATATCTCAATGAGGATGCCGGAAGTCGAGCGCCGTGAGAAATTGATGGCGGTCGGTTTGACCAAAGAGGAAGCAAAAGGTATTGCTGACATATTTGAGAGTAATATATATCTAAATATGACAAAAGGTATCCAGCATCTGAATGAGACCATGGAACTTGTTTTGGAAGGATTTGAGGAAGTCATGAAGGCAGGACCTCTTTCAAGAGAACCATGTATGGGTGTCAAAGTGTCACTTGTGGATGCAAAACTTCACGAAGATGCAGTACACCGAGGACCCGCACAGGTCATTCCGGCATCAAGGCAGGCAATACAGGCTGCTATGCTGATGGCAGATGACACAATGTTCGAACCATACCAGAAAGTATTCATTCAGGTTCCAATGGACAATATGGGTGGTGCGACCAAGGAGATTCAGGGTCGCAGAGGTATTATATCTAATATGACTTCAGAGGGTGACATGACTATCATTGAATCTAAGGCACCTGTTTCAGAGTTGTTTGGATTTGCCGGTGATATTAGGTCCGCAACCGAAGGTCGTGCAATGTGGAGCACGGAATTTGCAGGATTTGAACCTTTGCCAAAGAATCTGGTGACAGAAGTCGTATCCGGTATACGGGAAAGGAAAGGATTGAAGGCACAATTGCCACAACCATCAGATTTCATGAGTATGTAAGGCGGAATGATTCCGTCTTATTGCTCTTTATTTCGTTTAAATCTTCGGAAAGGTTTAAACGTGTAAACGACTATTATGGTCAAAACACGTTAATTTGATTGAAATATACTAATTAAAGGAGGATTAAATTATGGCTGAGAAACCACACATGAATTTAGCAGTCATCGGTCACATTGATCACGGTAAGTCAACACTTGTCGGCAGGTTAATGTTCGAAACCGGTGCAGTACCTGCACACCTTATTGAGAAATATAAGGCAGAAGCAAAGGAGAAGGGAAAGGAATCTTTCGCATTCGCATGGGTCATGGATACACTTAAGGAAGAGCGAGAAAGAGGTATCACGATCGATATTGCACACAAGAGATTCGATACTGACAAATATTACTTTACGGTTGTGGACTGTCCGGGACACCGTGACTTTGTCAAGAATATGATCACAGGTGCATCACAGGCAGACGCAGCGATCCTTGTAGTTGCAGCACCTGATGGTGTGATGGACCAGACAAAGGAACACGTTTTCCTTTCAAGGACACTGGGTATCAACCAGTTGATCATTGCGATCAACAAAATGGATGCAGCAGATTACAGCGAAGACAGATACAACCAGGTTAAAAAAGATGTATCCCAGCTTCTCGGTATGGTAGGATTCAAGGCATCAGAGATTCCATTCATCCCAACATCTGCATTTGAGGGTGACAATATCACAAAATCAAGTGAAAATACCCCATGGTACAAGGGACCATCTATCTTAGAAGCACTTGATCTGCTCGTAGAGCCGGAAAAACCTGACAAACTTCCACTCCGGATCCCTGTACAGGATGCATACACAATTTCCGGTATCGGAACCGTGCCGGTCGGTAGGGTTGAGACTGGTGTCATGAAGAAAGGCGATAATGTTATATTCATGCCAAGTGGCGCAACAGGTGAGGTAAAATCCATTGAGATGCACCATGAAGAGCAGGATCAGGCAGTACCCGGTGATAACATCGGATGGAATGTCAGAGGTATTGGTAAAGCCGATGTTAGAAGAGGAGATGTTTGCGGACCAGCAAGCAACCCGCCATCAGTTGCAGATGAATTTACCGGTCAGATCGTTGTATTGCAGCATCCGTCTGCGATTACAGTTGGATACACTCCTGTGTTCCACTGCCACACAGCACAGACTGCAGGTACTTTCATGTCACTTGACAAGAAACTTGATCCAAAGTCAGGTGAAGTCAAGGAAGAGAACCCAACTTTCATCAAGGCTGGCGATGCAGCAATTATCACTGTCAAACCAACAAGGCCAATGGTAATTGAACCGGTTAAGGAAATCCCACAACTCGGCAGATTCGCTGTCCGTGATATGGGTATGACCATTGCTGCCGGTATGTGCATGAGTGTCAAACAGAAGTAAGACACTCCCTTTTTATTTTTTGGAGAAAAAAATGTCACAGAAAGCAAGAATACGATTATCCGGGATAAGTCCTACAAACCTTGATGGTGTTTGCAATCAGGTTAGAGCGATTGCAGAAAGAACTGGCGTGAGTATCGCCGGACCGATCCCACTTCCTACCAAGAAATTGGTGGTACCATCCAGAAAAAGTCCAAGTGGAGATGGAACTGCTACCTGGGATCACTGGGAAATGCGTGTACACAAGAGGCTGATAGATATTGCAGCAGATGAACGTGCACTCAGGCAACTCATGAGAATCCAGGTTCCAAAAGACATCAACATTGAGATCATACTTCAGAATTAATACTGTGTAGTTATTGACATTTCAATAACTATTTCAGTTCAATTACTTTTGGTTACAGATACATTTGAATTTTTATATTTATAATTATAATTATCTGTAACATATCATCTCCCACTGACTGACTATTTTTCTGCATTTTTGCGAGTTGTAACTCGCAGTATCATACTATACAAGGTTTTATTATTGTCAAGTATGTATTAGGATAGACACTAAGGGCCTGTAGTGTAGTGGATATCACTTTAGCCTCCGGAGCTTAGAACCCGGGTTCGATTCCCGGCAGGCCCGTGAATATATAACTTAATCAATAATTCAAATTTGATATTATGCAATACGATGTCGTTGTTGTGGGTGCAGGTCCGGTTGGTGCTACTGCTGCAAGGTATGCAGCATTAAATGGCGCAAGTGTACTTTTGATTGAAGAACACGCATCAGTTGGTTCGCCGGTTGGATGTACAGGTTTGCTTAGCACACGTGCGATTTTGGAATGTGATGTTAAACCTACTAATGATTTTGTTTTAAACTCAGTGCGCGGAGCACATGTTTATTCACCGGATGGGAATTGTCTTCCAATCGATGGTGGGAAGACCAAAGCATATGTGGTTTCTCGGAAAATGTTTGATCGGAAACTTGTTAAGATGGCAGTTGACGCCGGAGTCGATGTATCCATTAAAACTCGCGCAGTTGGGCTTGATCGGAGCAAGCGGTTGCAGAAATTATCAGTTTTGCAGGATGGAGTGTCAAAGACAATCACTTCTAATGTAATAATAGGTGCAGACGGGGTGCGTAGTAATATAGCACAGATGTCCGGTCTTGGACGAGTGCAAAAGGTGTTGTCTGGCATCCAGATCGAAGCATCATATTCTTCCAATGATACAGATTTTGTAGAATTGTTCATGGGTTCACAGGCACCGGGTTTTTTTGCATGGGCCGTGCCTGTAAGTGATAAAATATCCCGTATCGGGCTTGCAGTTTCGCCGGGTAATGAATCACATGCAGTACAATATTTGAACAATCTGCTAAATTCAAATCAAAAAATATCTGCACGATATGGCGGCGGTGCGCTTGATATTGTATATGGTGGCATACCGCTTGGACCACTTGAAAAGACCGCCGCCGATGGGGTGGTTATAGTTGGGGATGCGGCAGGTCAGGTGAAACCAACGTCCGGTGGGGGAGTATATACCGGTGTAGCCTGTGCAAAGATCGCAGGTGAGGTTGCAGCATTGGCTGCTATTGAGGAAGATGCATCGGGAGATCGTCTGAATGAATACGATAAAAGATGGCGTGCAAAACTTGGGCGGGAACTTGGTATTGGCATGAAGATTCACGATTTCATGGGTGGTTTGAGTGATGCTGAACTTGATGATCTGTTGGGATCAATGAACACGCCTGCTATTTTAGACATGATTACAGAATATGGGGATATGGACCACCCATCAATATTGATCAAAAAACTGCTGTCACCAACAAATTCGCGGCAGATGATGAATGTTTTCTGGGCATTCGCAAAAGCCGTATTGTGACGTTTTAGTGTTGTGACGTTTTAATATATGCTGACTCCTTTTACACTTTT
>JAUWBW010000015.1 GCA_030609665.1 Methanosarcinaceae archaeon
ATAAAGGATTTGAAGTTGAGGATACTCATCATACTTATTTCTGGTTTTATTATAACGATCAGAGAACTCACATTAAAACGAAAATAAGCCATGGTTCGAATGAATATGGTGATAGTTTACTATCTGCAATGCAGAAACAACTAAAATTGAATTCAAAGAATGAATTACTGAATTTAATTAATTGTCCAATGTCTCAAGAAGATTATATCGGGTTGCTTATAAATAAAAATGAGATTTAAAGCAATATCATCTATCGAGGCTGCCCCGAAGTCAACCTCTTCTCCAGTGCCGTAAACGACATATCCAAAAAGAGGGCAAGCCCAATAGCTGGCAGTGCTCCTGCCATGAGCCTTTCTGTACTAAAACTGATAAGTCCTTCAAAGGTCAAGCCGATACTCGAAGCCAAATTCCCTGTGCAGTGTCACTGCATCAGAACCAAGCAGTCTCTCAAATCCCCCAACCCTTTTTTCACCATCCAGTTTAGCCACTTTATTGAGAACTGTCCTGACATTCCCGCGTTTTGAGACAATTGTCTTTGCAATTTCATCCTTGAAATCATCAAGTTCAGGCGGGATCGAGATGACGGCTACGTCGCCGATGATGTCGAAACGTTTTGGGGTGAGGTGTAAAAGTGGGGCAGGGATTGTGCCGCTCATCTGGTCTCGTAGGTTCATATCGGATTATGTTGGGTTTTTGGGTGATAAAGTCTGTGTTTGTGGGATTTTTTGTTTTAAGAGGACATATTATATATTCAGTCACGGACCGGCCAGATTGAGAATCGGGGGTATTAGGAAGATACACGGGAATATACTGAACTTTGGATTTAGTGCCAGGTTTTCGGCGCTGAAGGTGCTGTTATGAAAAACTACCAATTTACTACCAAAAACTACCAAATTGGTAGCAAAATGCATGGCCGAAAAGAAACTACCAAATTACTACCAATTTACTACCAATTTACTACCATAAACTACCAAATTGGTAATAAAGTTTATAATACAATAAGCGCTTTATTTTACTATGAAAATTCCAGAGAAACCAAAAGAGTTGCAGGACATTATTAATAAAAATGGTACGGAAGTTTTTAAATTACTAAATGATAAATCCGTCATGGATTTTATTGTAAAGTGCAACCGGAGGTATATTCACTGGGATAAACTCCGCTATGAAAAGATCCCAAACAAAGAAAATCCAGAAAATATTTGGGCGGTCATAAAGATATTTCGTTCACAACAGTATAAATCGCTTAAATTTAATGATTGGTCATTTAAATACATTCTTTTGGATGATGCGTTAAAGAAACTTCATCTTATGGATAAAGGCGGAGCAGGTCACTTAGAAGCAGGTTTGGAATTTGTGAACACAGGTGGAAAGAAACGTTATATTATCAGTGCATTAATGGAAGAAGCCATTGCCTCAAGTCAATTGGAAGGGGCAGCCACAACTCGAAAAATTGCAAAAGAAGTATTAAGATTGAATAAAAAACCCAGAAATCATTCTGAACAGATGATTGTTAATGGTTATGAGACCATGCAAAAAATAATTAAAATGACGGATGATCCTCTTACACCAGAAATTATTCTTGAATTGCAAAAAAATATTACGAAAAACACACTCGAAGATGCGCATGATGTGGGGAACTTTAGGGATACAAATGATATTGTTGTTGCAGACCCTTCGAAATATGATAATATATATTATACTCCCCCAGACCATAAAATGATAAAGGATCTGATCGATGAATTTTGTGAATTTGCGAACAACGATGATGGAGATTTTATCCACCCATTGATCAAAGGAATCATTCTTCATTTTCTGATTGGATATATTCACCCATTTAATGATGGTAACGGGCGAACTGCAAGAACAATTTTTTACTGGTATGTTCTCTCAAGAGGATATTGGTTATTTGAATATATGGCGGTTTCCAGAATTATTTTGCGTTCGAAAAAGAAATATGGTTTAGCCTATCTCCACACTGAAACAGATGATAATGATCTTACGTATTTTATTAATTACAATTTAAACGCAATTGATGAAGCACTTCATGATATGGAACTGTATATTAATAAAAAGCAAAAAGAATATTCAGAAGCTCTAGTCTTAATTCGAGATATTGAAGATATAAATTTACGCCAATCTGAAATACTCAAAGAGTTCATGAAGAATCCAGAGAAAAATTTTGTTATTCATGAAATAATGACAACTTATAGTGTAGCTTATGATACTGCACGCAATGATCTTTTACATTTAACTGAATTGGGGCATTTAGAAAAGATTAAGATGAAAAATAAATTCATCTTTAAACTGTCGAAAAATAATGTTGAAAGATAATTTGCTAAAACGGCAAACTACTCCAATCTATGTAAGCGTTGGTCATCGGGAATATCCGAATCTTGAGACAATTGTCTTTGCAATTTCATCCTTGAAATCATCAAGTTCAGGCGGGATCGAGATGACGGCGACATCACCGATGATGTCGAAACGCTTAGGGGTGAGGTGTAAAAGTGGGGCAGGGATTGTGCCGCTCAGCTGGTCTCGGAGGTTCATAGCGGGTTAAGTTGGTTTTTTGGGAGATAAAGGCTGTGTTTGTGGAGAAAGTTTGTTGGTTTATGAGAAATATGCATCTTGATTGGCATATAAAAATTAAATTAATTGTTAATTGGAATTTGCTCAACAAAAACGGCACCCATACCTTTTTGGATTTCAATGCAATCCCCGCATTGTATTCCATCAATGATCTTACCATCTTCACTTTTAGTTTTTATAGAAAATAAATTATCCTCATCTCCACAAATCCAACATATATCGGAACTGCCTTTAATCTCGAATAATAATTCAGTCATCATTACTTGATGAGGTCGCAAATTTTGCTTCGATTGATTCCATAAGATATCTTCTTCCATTAATTTAGGCAAAATTTCAATGCAAAAATCGGTATAAAGTGAGTGGAAATGTTCTGTTTGCTTGGGCAGCCCTTCTATTTTTGCATCGATTTCTTTAATTAATTTTAAACATATCTCTATTTCATTTTTATCCACATCAGTTTCTAATTTATTTTGCAAAAATTCAATCAGATCTTTATTCTTTCTAATGAAAATCTCGGTTGAAGTTTTATCTGCATAGTGAAATAACCATTCTAAAATAGAGCTAGTCACCGATTTTACGATAAATTCATCTGAAAGATCTAAACTCAATGTATGGCATTTTTCTTTTAAAGCTTTGTAGTCAACATCATCGACTCTTAATTCTCCCATCTTTTCTTTACCAGTAATTGGTTTTTTACATCTTGGGTTTATAAATGAAACGGATGTATTGGCTACAATTTCATCTCTTTTTGTAGAATCAAAATCATCCATAATTGAAAAAAAATAATCTAATGTATTTACAGTTGGTTTACTGATATATCTAATATGAGCAGGATGCATTATTTCTAAAAAATCAAGACCGTCTGAAAGTTTGTATTTTTTCAATAACCGCAATTTTCCAAATGTAAGATCTTCCAAATCTTTTAATTCCCAATATTTTATTCTAAATGGAGGTTTATTATTTTCAATGAAATCGTCTAAATGATTTTTACATGGATTAGATAGAAAATTGGATGCAATGATAACTAATTTGTCTGGTCTTTCTGCGTTCGCCCAACTCAAAGCACCTTGTATTTTTTCAGGAGGGACACCTTTCAAATAATGTTTACATTCAAAAAACCATTTTTCTTTGTATATTTTTTTATCAATATCTTTAATAAACGTTTCACATTCAATATCCCTACCGTTATCAGAAGGACTTGTCTTCTTACCAGTCCCTTTTCTCCAATTGATGTTTTTGAAACCCAATTCTTTTAATAATTCAAAGCAAAATTCCTCGAACTCCGAATCGGATAAATGATTTAATGAAAATTCTTTCGCCACAATCCTTAAAAGGTGTCTAACTATAAAAATCTTATTAATTATCATTAATATGTGAAAATCCACGCCTAATTTGTATTTAAAGAAATAATCATCAGGAGTACTATAGCACTATATGAGCATGAAATACATATCGTTCACACTCAAATATACCCCATACAAATTATACCATGCCTGCATACCATTTTGGAATTATCCTCCGCCCTCACCCATCAAATAATTACAGACCTTTGAGCAAAAATACAAAAGCCCAAACCCCCTTCCCAAACATCACTCCCCACCCCGCCCCGAAGTCAACCTTTTCTCCAGCGCTGTAAACGACACATCCAAAAAAAGCGCAACCCCAATAGCTGGCAGTGCCCCTGCCATTAGCCTTTCCGTACTAAAACTAATAAGACCTTCAAAGACCAGTTCACCCAATCCTCCGCTTCCGATAATTGCAGTCAGTATTGCTATACTGTTAGCCAAGATGGCTGCAAATTTTATTCCTGCGAACATTGGAGGGTAAGCGTTTGGCAGTCTTATATGACGGTTAATCTGCCAGTCCGTCAGACCAATACCCTTTGCATAATCTATCAACTGGGGGTCAATGCTGGATAATCCAATGTAAGTATTCTTCACGATCGGCAACAAAGCCCGCAGCATGATCGCAATCACAGCAGGAGTGAAATACAAAACCACATCGTCGCCCGGATTGAAAAAGAGCAGGCACTGGTCAATGCCAACAAAGAGCTAATCACAATTTTTGAGCAAAAAATCAAAGATAAGATTGTCAGCGTGTGGGGTGAATGAAACAATGGCAAAGAAATCCAACAGATACTTAGTTATCTGTACCACTTATTCAATACTGACAAAAGTGAGGCATGATTCGTAGAATTTAGAAATTGTTAAATCCTTAGTCATCTTTTCATTGCCATAACGAATATTCATCGATTCAATGTAAGGAATCATGGTGGAAAACAAAAAATGATATCACAAAACGAAGCGGATATTCTCATTGGTCTCCCTAAGAAGGCCAATGGTGATGAAAGTTATAAATTTCCTTATCCGGGAAATCTCTTAACTATACCCATCATTTCTGTAGATGAGAAAGAAAAATTCGTACTCGACATTAATCGTGGGAGTATCAGGCTTTCAAAATGCACATACCAGGAGCGTTATCAAGAATATATAATTCTTGCTCGTCTTGATATAGATGGACCACCACACAACAATCCCGATGTGGAAAATGTTCCATTACTACTATTGGATAATTATAACGGGGAAGTCATAAAATGTCCACATATGCATTTATACGTAGAAGGTTATATGGATAAATGGGCAATTCCGATTTCCGATGATGAGTTTCCTAATACAAAATCCTTATTTAGCACTTTACAAGACTTTTTCCGCTATTGTAATGTAATCAACCCACCTAAAATATGGAGTGAAACATTAGATGAGCTTTAATGAGTGTCAAGACCTAGTTGAAAAGTATGGCGAATGGCTTAAACAAAAATTCACTGTACAAGATATAGGGGGTATATGTGAAATTGTAACTCCATTCGTTGATCGACATAACGATTTTTTACAAATTTATGTAAAAAGAGTAGACAATTCATTGATTCTTACAGATGATGGATACACAATTAGTGACCTCAAACTTAGTGGTTTTGAGATCACAACTGATAAAAGAAAACGAATGTTGAATGCAATATTGAATGGTTTTGGTGTTCGCCTCGATGGTGACCAGATCACAATAAAAGCAAGTGTTGACAATTATCCTCAAAAAAAACACAATTTAATTCAGGCAATGCTTGCTATTAATGATATGTTTGTAATGGCAAAACCAGTAGTATCAAGTCTTTTTAAAGAAGATGTGGAAAATTATCTCCACTTGAATCAAATACGCTACACACCGGCAGTTAAATTTGCCGGAAAAAGTGGATTTGATCAATCATTCGATTTTGTAATTCCTGCATCACAAAAGCAACCAGAAAGAATTATTAATACAATTAATCATCCAAATCGTCAAAATATAAGTTTTTTAATTTTTATGTGGGCAGACACGAAAGACGTCAGGCCAGTTAAATCTACCACATATGGTTTTTTGAATGATATTGAAAACAAAGTAAATCCAGAATTCGAAAGTGCTCTTCAACAGTATGGAATAAAACCTCTGCTTTGGTCTAAAAGAGACGAATATGTGACAGAACTCGTCCAATAAGTGAGATTAATCCAGATGCAAATATGCTGGAACATAGTCGCCCGGATTGAAAAAAAGCAGGCGCGGGGCAATGTCAACAAAGAGATAATCACAATTTTTGAGCCGAAAATCAATAATAAAATTGCCAGCGTGCAAAGTGAATTAAATTTAAAATTATCGAAAAAATATGTATACACATAGTAGTTCACACATCTTTGAAAATATTAAATGGGAAAATTATCAAATTCAACTTAAGCGCCCAATTGAGATTAATTTAAATTTTGCTGGCGATTTATGGGAATGTTCCAATGAAGAATTTGATATTTTTTTGGTAGCTTCTGATATTGAACAGCTAAAAAAGGATTTTGAGGAAGAATTTTTTGTCATGTGGGATGTCTATTCAAAAGAATCTGATGATAAACTCACTGAAAAAGCAAGACAAATAAAATATAATATTCTTAGTTTTGTTAAAGGTGTTTCAGTTGAAGATCAAAACTAGGAAAATCGCTTCATCTCTTCAAAATAAAGGATTTGAAGTTGAGGAAACTCATCATACTTATTTCTGGTTTTATTATAACGATCAGAGAACTCATATTAAAACGAAAATAAGCCATGGTTCGAATGAATATGGTGATAGTTTACTATCTGCAATGCAGAACAATTAAAATTGAATTCAAAGAATGAATTACTGGATCTGATCAATTGTCCAATGTCTCAAGAAGATTATATCGGGTTGCTTATATGTAAAAATGAGATTTAAAGCAATATAATCTATCGAGGCTGCCCCGAAGTCAACCTCTTCTCCAGTGCCGTAAACGACACATCCAAAAAGAGGGCAAGCCCGATAGCCGGCAGTGCTCCTGCGAGGAGCCTTTCTGTACTAAAACTGATAAATCCTTCAAAGACCAGTTCACCCAATCCTCCGCTTCCGATAATTGCAGTCAGTACTGCTATACTGTTAGTCAGGATGGCTGCAAATTTTATTCCTGCGAACATTGGGGGGTAAGCGTTTGGCAGCCTTATGTGGCGGTTTATCTGCCAATCCGTAAGGCCAATAAGATATCTATAAATTCACTAACACCAATCTACAATCCATGAACCAGTTACAAGATACCGCAGAAAAGATCAGCACCATGGAAATACGAGGCGCAGGCAGGATTGCAAAAGCCGCCGCGGTCGCACTTCGTGATTATGCAGGTAGTTTGAAAGTGGATTCAATGGATGAGTTCACCACCAAGATCGAAAATGCCGCAAAACTGCTGGTGGACACCCGCCCGACCGCAGTTTCACTTCCAAATGCGGTCAGGATGACATCACGATACACATCTGCGGACGTGGAAAAAGCAAGGGAAGAGATCATCAATAACGCTGAGAGATTCATCAGGCAGGCTGACGATGCCCTTCGAAAGATCGGTAAGATCGGTGCCAGACGCATTCGTGACGGTGATGTGATCATGACACACTGCAATTCCCATGCAGCGCTTTCGATCATCACGACCGCTTTTGATCAAGGCAAGGACATATCAGTAATTGCCACAGAGACCAGACCACGAAAACAGGGACTCCTGACCAGCAAGCACCTTCTCGATCACGGAATTCCTACTACACTTATTGTTGATTCTGCTGCACGGTACTGTATGAAAGATGTTGATACCGTCATCGTAGGCGCGGATGCCATTGCCGTAAACGGTGCACTTGTGAACAAGATCGGGACATCCCAACTCGCACTTGCAGCTCATGAATCAAGGACTAATTTCCTGACAGCAGCCGAGACATACAAATTCAGTCCGAATACTATTCTTGGAGAATTTATCGAGATAGAGGAACGTTCTATCGATGAGGTTATTGACAAAGATACACTTGCGGGTTTACCAAAACTGAATGTCAGGAACCCGGCTTTCGATATCACGCCACCGGAGTACATTGACCTCATAATTACGGATGTCGGCGCGGTGCCGCCTGGGATGGCTTACACTATTATTAAGGAGCATCTTGGGTGGAAAGTTGGCGAGATGGTTTGAAAATTAGTATTTGTATAACTATTGTATGATGACTGCGTAAGTTTGATTGTGATATGTGAAAAAAACGACATAACCGCCGCAGGCGGCACAGTCCTACACCACTTGCCCTAGAAAATGGCACCTAATATCTATAAGATCATTCACTTTGTCCCATTATATATTTTGTAAATATATAGTGCAAATAAATGCGAAAGAAGTTAGCATTTTATCGATGATGGAGGGATATGCCGCCTGCGGCGGATTGAATCGGCGCCAAAAACTGTTAAACAAATACCATTTAAGGCATCTCACACATTTTATTGTACAACAAAAATAAGGATGATCGTAATGAAGTACACTGCGATACTCGAAAAAGAAGAAGGCGGCTACTCGGTTCAGTGTCTGGAACTTCCCGGGGCGATCAGTCAGGGCGAAACGCAAGAAGACGCGCTTGCAAACATAAAAGAAGCAATCGGGCTGGTGCTTGAAGTTATAAACGAAGAAACAAGATAATTAGCTAATGTTACGCACTTTCCGCGTCCGCGATCATACCATCAACAATACTTATCACCCTGTCACAATGATCTGCAACATACTGGTCGTGTGTCACAATGATAATAGTCTGACCACGCGCGCGCAAACCCTCGAATACCGCGATGACAGCATCGCGCGTCTTACTGTCCACTTCTCCTGTCGGCTCATCTGCAAGAACAATTGCAGGCCTGTTCGCTATCGCCCTTGCAATTGAAACGCGCTGCTGTTCTCCGCCTGACAGTTCAGTTGGTTTGTGTTTAAGACGATCTCCCAATCCAAGTTTTCCCAAAAGACTTTCCGCGCGCTCAAGACGCTCTCGTTTTGAAACATTGGAAAATCGCATCGCAAGTTCAACATTGCCGATTGCCGAAAGCGCGGTCAGGAGATTATAATGCTGGAACACAAACCCCAGTTTTTCTCGCCTGATCCTCGGAAGCCGCTTGTCAGGCACAGTGGTAACGTCCACACCATCAATAACTATCTTACCGCTCGTTGCTTTTTCAAGACACCCTACAAGAGCCATCAATGTCGATTTACCGGAACCGCTCGGACCCATGATCGCAACCATTTCACCTTTTTTCACGGATAGTGAAACATCACGCAGCGCATGTACAGGGATCTTACCCTGCATATATGTCTTGGAAAGACCTTCAACTTCCAGAATAACATCATCAGCCATGGCGCAGCGCCTCCATCGGACTCATCTTAGCAGCACGGTAAGCGGGATACAAACCCGACACCATTCCGATCAATGTAGCAAACAGCATCGCAACCACGACCAGACGTGGAGTTATCAGGAAAAGAACCATACCTTTTGCCGATAGCCAACTGTTCAATGCATAGGTCAATCCACTGCCAAGACCAAGCCCTAACAATCCGCCTGCGACACCCATAATTGCAGCTTCACCCAGCGTCATCAAAAGTATGTCCTTCGTCTCGGCACCCATTGCCTTTATAATACCAAACTCCCTCGTCCTCTCAATAACAGACATGAGCATCGTGTTCATAACACTTAAACCCCCAATGATCGCTGCAAGAAGGGCTGAACTGATAGTAATAACACTGAAGATCAAGAGTGATTGGCTTGCCTGTTCACGCAGTTCGCTTGGTGAAATTGTACTTGTACCTTTCACACTGAATTCGATACGCTTTGCAAGCAGATCCTCGTCAACACCTTCCTCAGCTATCGCGAATATGGTTGAGAGCGAGTTGTCAAAATTATACAGGTCTTGTGCGGTTTCAAGCGGTATTGTTGCAACACTGTCGAAGAATGAGCCAGTATATTCCATTATCCCCACAACTGTGAAATTCTTGTCATGGATCTCGATCTTGTTACCGACCTGTAGATCGAACTCGCCTGCTATGCTTGTACCAACCACTGTAAAATACTTATCCCCGGGCTGCAAAAGTCTTCCTGATTGAAGTTTTACGGGATGTAGCACCAATTTGGACTTTTCGGGCGGGATTCCCATGACCTGCTTTCCACCCATTCCACCATGACCTTCTTCAAACGGTGTAGATATCAGACCATAAGCATCCTTCACACCAGGCACCCGCTTGACCTCAGCCACCTTGGCGTTGGTCAATCCTCCTCCAAACATTCCTATCTCAGGAAAAACACGTATCGAATCACTCGTAAGGCTCATGGACTTTTCAAAGACCTGATTGAAATTCTCTGACATCGCACCCATAACTACCAGTGCAAAGATACCAAGTGCTATACCCATAATTGTAAGCCCTGTTCTTACTTTTCGCTGGGTAGCATTGCGAATGATTATGTCAAGCATCTGAGTTCCCCTAAATTCCCCTTACTTGCGCCGAAGAAATAAACCAACAGCGATCAGGATGGTCAGTCCTCCAATAATACCAAATCCTGGAGTCTCATCTTCCGGTTCAACCCCTACAACAAACGGCTCAGGCATGCGGATCACGGTCTCATAACTGTCAAGTACAGCACCTTTTGATGTTAGGATATCGACCTTGACATTGTAATCCCCACCCGGCATACCATCCCACATAAATCCTACTGTGTCCTCTCTGCCAAGCGTCAGTATCTCTGCCTCTTCCTCAAAAACAATTGACTCGCCATTACCTGACAGGACAATACGAACCATTCCTTCGAACGGCACCTGTGACATACCGATCATTGATATGCTTGCACCGTACTCATCAAGTTCAATATCTGCATCAATTATCTCAATATCCTCCAGTGCAGTGAACTCTGAAAGGTATGCAGTGGTAATATCAGGGTCATGTGAATGTACCCTTGCCACTGCGGTATAATCGGAACCGCTTTGTAGAAGGATAGGCCAGTTTGTATCCATCATTTTTGTCGCCAATACGGCTACATTATCAGTAGTTTCACGATATACAAGATCACTGCCTTTAAAGAGTTTAATTTCAATATCCGCAACACCAGGATTACTGATACTTCCCGGACTCACCAATATTGATGATCTCGAACTGTCTGCACTAAAATCCACGATCTTAAATCTTGGCATTGCAACGGTATTGTGAGTGAATTGGTACGAATTACGCGTGAGAAGTTTTCCGCTGTTGTACACGCTCACGTTTGCTGTATAATACTTCTCTTGCAGTTCATTATCCCAGAAGATCATTTTTGTCAGATCCCCTGCAGATACAGAACCTAAACGTACTGTTCTTGATTCCACAACATCCCCACTATATAATATTTCAAATACCAACATGACATCTTCTGCCGGTTCGTTAAAATGTATGGTTACATCACACAGTTTTTCATTCGAGAAAACATCCATGACCTGTGCATCCATTGTGGAGGCACTAACTGTTGCCGTTGCGGTCAAAAATATTAACAGAGTGTACAGAATTAAATGCCTTGGTTGGTTATCCATATTTACCATCACATGTAAAATTAAGTAAAGACAAGTTTGCGATCTAGCCAACAATACGCGTTCCGAGATGAACGCCTGTTACCGGTTCGGATTCGACTCCTTCTTGCATGATCACTTCCGAAACTGCCACAGGGTCGTTGCCGTCCATGACAATTGTCTCGATCTTACATCGTTCAATGATCTTTGCTGCGAGCGGGTCAACAGGGGATTTGGAGCCAGCCTTCATTTCAGTTGACATTACAATATTGACCAGTTCCTTTGCAGTCATTTTTTCGAACTTGACAGCATCAGGATCCGTTGTCGGGTCTGCGGAGTATACACCATCCACGGATGTTGCTATTATCATCAGATCTGCACCCATATACTCTGCCAGTATTGCAGAGACCGCGTCCGTGGTCTGCCCTGGGATCACACCGCCCATGACCACGATCTTGCCGGATGTGAGTGCTGCTTCGGCTTCCTTGTATGTTCGCGGAGGTTCGGGGAATGCGTTATCCCCAAGTGCCGAGATGAGAAGTTGGGCATTTAACCGTGTGACTTCGATTCCGATAAAGTCGCATGCAACCTCATTGGCACCTACGCTGCGAGCTACGTTGATATAATCCCTTGCAGCAACGCCGCCACCCGTTACAACCACTAACCTATGCTCTTTTGCAAGGGTATCGAGCGCATTTGCATAAGAGATGAAACGATCAGAGTTTAAGTCTTTAGCAAGTATAGATCCGCCTACTGATATAACCACTAACATGATAATCCCTATCCATTATGCTTTTCATGTTTAAAAAGTATCGCAAGTATGCCAAACACTGCTAATGCCGCAAATCCTGAAAATCCGGGAATAATTGTTCTTATGGACATTGGTGGACGATATTTTCCCATGTTCTCGCTATGCAGGATCCCGCCATTGTAAAGACCGGAAATTTTGATAATTGTACCGGGTTCAAGGTCAGTGATACCATAGAACATAACTTTCAATTCATCATTTGTTTCAGGGTCAGCAACATAGAGCACATATCGTCCCATGGATTTCTCAATGTTTGAAAGGTTGCCTGCAACGGTGACCTTTTTTCCATTGAATGATACTTGATCTTGTATGATCTCACTTATTTCCACATCACCCAGATCCTCGACCGGATATTGCAAAACATAATTTGGGACGAATAGATTATCACCAATCGGTTTATGGTAAAAAACCCCTGTCAGTTTGACCTCATCACCTACATTAAATCCTGCAAACATCTGTTCTTCGGTGGTGTCTATCTCCAGTGAATATGAATCCTTTGTGATGGTTCCTCGATGAGAGTTTAATTCCGAAAATGTACCTACAACACTGATCTTGCGATAGGCGACAGTGCCGTCATATATGTCTGGATTGTCGTGTAATTCTGCAATGGTGACAGTCTCCAATTCAAATATTGTAATTGGTGATGTTGTGGACGAAGCTACTGCTGCATTTGTCGTGGTAGAAGCCACGACCAATAGAACAAATAGCAGAGTAGTTAGTTTCATCCTGTTTGCCATGTAATTACTTGTTCATAATTTACCCATTTTGTGCAAGAGTTCTGCGTTGAGCACGCTTGCACCTGCTGCACCGCGAACTGTGTTATGACCCATTGCGACATAGCGTATGCCTTCCCGAATTCGTCCGACACTTACACTCATACCATCGCCCAGGTTCCTGTCAAGACGTGGCTGTGGTCGGTCCGGCTGATCATGGACGATCAATGCCTGTTCAGGTTCGGTTGGCAGGTCGCCAAGATCCGGATTGAAATTGAGGAATGCATTCCTTACATCTTCGGGCGTTGGATTATCACTCATGTTAGCCCATATCGCTTCTGTGTGCCCGTCCATTACCGGCACTCTGTGACATGATGCACTTACAGTGAGGTCAGCATCTACGAATTGTGCACCATCAAATTCCCCGAGGAGTTTTTGTGGTTCAATTTCCATTTTTTCTTCTTCGCCGCCTATGTAGGGGACGATGTTATCGAGAATCGCCATTGATGAGACCCCATCATATCCCGCACCTGATATTGCCTGCATGGTTGCGACTGTGACATTGTCAAGCCCGAATTGCATGAGGGGTTTTAGTGACATGACCATCATTATTGTCGAACAGTTCGGGTTTGTGATGATATAGCCATCCCACCCGCGATTGTCCTGCTGCACTTCGATCATGCCCAGATGATCGGCGTTTACTTCAGGTATTACGAGAGGAACATCTTCTTCCATTCGGTATGCTGCTGCATTGCTTGCTACTGCGAATCCTGCTTTTGCAAACTCTGCTTCCACAGTCATGGCATTCTCTGATGGCAGTGCCGAGAATACAACATCGGCATCCACTTTTGTGGGATCAACGAGAACTACATCCATTTCCGCCACGCTTTGCGGAAGCGGGATATCCAGCCTCCAGTTTGCGGCATTGTCGTATGTTTTTCCTGCACTTCGTTCTGATGCTGCAAGTGATGTTATCTCAAACCATGGATGATTGTCCAATGCCTGAATAAAACGCTGTCCGACTGCGCCGGTGGCGCCTAATATACCTGCTCTGATTGGCTTTGCCATAGCTACCTCAAAAAAAGAAAATAATAGATACTAAAAATAGAAATAAAATGGAATAAGTGATCTTATTCCATTGAGATTGCTTCGGTTGGGCATGCATCTACACATGCACCACAGTCGGTACATTCATCTGCGTTTATAACAGCGATGTCGTTATCGTTCATTGAGATTGCTTCTGCTGGACATTCATCCACACATGTTCCACATCCGACACATTCATCTGCGTTTACTTTTGCTACCATTATTAGATTCTCCTTTAGTAATTATTTCATTCGATGTAATATTGAGAATTTTTATCGAGATCCTCTATCGAATTTTTCAATATAGCATTATGCGAATTAGATAAAAACCTATCGATGTTTATTGAAACTAAAACTTTTGTTCATGATGGTTTTTTCCGCATGTGGGGGCGAGTGTAGTTGATTGTGCAGCATGTAGCACGGTGGTTTTTTTAATGCACAATTCGAATTATTTTTATACAAAGTCGCTGATTACGCATCCATGAAAGTCATGCGCAAACCAACACTCAGAGATAGCGACAATGCGGTTGCACCAATATTTGGAGCGGTGCTTATCGTATTATTGACATTTGTGCTGGCAGTAGCAACAGTCGCTGC
>JAUWBW010000036.1 GCA_030609665.1 Methanosarcinaceae archaeon
GCACCGTCTACCGCGCGCATTGCACGTGTAACGTCACCGCCAAAATCAACGTGTCCGGGTGTATCGATCAAGTTGATCAGGTACTCCTTGCCTTCATACTCGTGTACCATTGATACGTTTGCTGAATCGATGGTAATTCCCCGTTCCTGTTCTTCCTCATCAGAATCCATGAACAACTGTCTGCCTGCAAGCTCCTTGGATATCATCCCTGCGCCTGCCAACAAATTGTCCGATAAAGTAGTTTTACCGTGATCGATGTGTGCAACAATACCGATATTCCGGATCATTTCCGGTTTGCTCATAAGCGCTGTCACACGCTCAACCATTTTCTTCCTTCGTCCCATACTAATTACCTACGTAAATTGATTAATGAAATATATGCCATGAAAAAAAAGACAAACGCATTAACGCGCTGCCTTCGCAACTCTTTCCTTTCCATCTTTGCGGTTGATCGAGAAACACTTTGCATCACGCTTTGATGCTGCGATCAGTTCTGATGCAAGACATTCTGCAAATGATCTTTTTGACTTGAATGCAGACTGGTTCGCGCCCATTGATATGTACCGAAGCGCTGAATCTACACGGCGCTGTGGTGCAGTATCAACTGCTTTTGGCACAGATATTCCACCGTATTTAAGCCTGACAACTTCCTCTCTTGGACCTGCATGAGAAATAGCCTCAACCAATACCTGTACAGGGTTCTTTTTTGTCCTGTCATTAATGATATCAAAAGCATCATCCACAACACGCATTGCAAGTTGTTTCTTACCTGTGTTGCGACCATCGCGCATCACATTGTTTATCAATCGTTCCACGATTGAAAGGTCGGACTTGTTGAACTGCTGTTTTGCATGCTTTCCGCTTGTGTGCGGTAAAACCACAGGGTCAAGATTTACATATCTCTGAATACCCTGATCAGACACCTCGACCTCTGAGAGATCCCATTTACTGAATAATTTAGACATATATGATTATCTCCTTGGCTTTTCCTTACGGCCGATGACCATTTCTCTCAAACTTACATTGTTGACCGCAGTAACTTTGAAGCGTACACCAGGAATATCACCCATTGCACCACCCATACGACCGCCTATTCGCTCAACTGTCACTTCATCGTGCTCATCGATAAAGTTAATTGCACCGTCCCCTGGACAGAAAGCTGTCGCTTGGCGACCATTTTTGATCAACTGTATTCTGACACATTTCCTGATTGCTGAGTTTGGCTGTTTTGCTTCAACTCCAACTTTCTCAAGCACAATTCCGCGACCCTGCGGTGCGCCTCCGAGTGGATCTGATTTCACATCCAATCCAAGAGCACGCCTATTGTAGCGTGAGTCTTTCCATCTCGCATCCTTTCGGTTCTGCTGAAGTGTATGAGCTGCATATTTCCCATTTGGCATATTTACGTTCTCCGATTATTGTTCTTAAATATATTAGTGTAAATTGTAAGTTTTCATTTGGCTTTGATCTCTATTGTATAATGACATCATCAATATCATGATGGCGCTGCATAAGCACTTTTACTTTTTCTATATTCTTTCCTTCACGTCCGATGGCAAGCCCCTTGTCATTATCAGATACTTCTACATAAGCCAATCGCTTGTCTTGTTTTGAGACCAGATTCACAGACTTGACAGATGCGGAACCAATAACATTATTGATGAACTTTTCAGGATCATCTGAATACTCAACAAGTTCAACATGTTTGCCAACAGATTTCTTGACACGGTTGATATGGTCGCCATTTTTACCAATGGCTGCACCCATTTCACCGGTTTTCACAACATATATGATCCTGTCATCTTCAACAATGCAATCCTTTATACCTGCACCTGTCGCACTTTCGAACAGCGCTATATACCTTATTCCCTCTGTTGAAAGTTTGATCTCGGTCAAATAACGCAACTCCTTACGCCGCTGCTAATATATCAGACTCACCAGCATCAATGATCGCCATTGCAGCGATCGTGAATGGTTTACCACATGCAGGTCCAAGTTCTACGCTTGTACCGGAATAGTTCAACACAGGTACATTTGTAGATTCGATCTTTAATCTTACATCTTCCGGGCAGTTCGCAGCGAGCACAACCATTTTTGCATCGGAACTTACTGCCGCATCAATTGTACGGTTCGATCCAATAATGACCGAACCCGTTCTGATAACTTTGATAAGCGCTTTATCGACATTAATATCCATAGTAATCATCTCTTTATATAGTATCAATTAAGATTTGTATTGTAATATCTGATTCATTATATCTACTTTCTGGTTGACAGAACTATGTTAGTCCGGCCTTATCACACTGATATTCAGTCACCATTTCGTTTGGCGATCAAGTGAACATCTCCTGTACCCAACTTGATCGGCTGTCCGACAATGATATTCTCGGTCACACCGTTGAGTTCATCCACATTTCCACGCATTCCAGCATCAAGAAGGTGATTCACAGTAACTTCGAATGCAGCACGTGCAAACACACTCGCCTTCTCACCGGAAATACCATGACGTCCGATCTGTTTAACTTCTCCATCACAGGTCATGATATCCGCAACAAGCATAATGTGTCGAATATCGACAGTAAGACCTTGCTCGTTTAGGGTATCTATAGCTTCTTTAATGATAGAGTTGCGTGCCGCTTCAATACCGAACACATCGTATGTCTCAACAATATTATTAGTATGGGTCCTTGTGGCATCAACACCTTCTATCTGAAGAACATCTTTCAATGCAGACCCTTCAGTATAAAGTGTGTACTCATCTCCATTTTTTCGAATAACTACTCGCTTGATGCCTTCTATTCCTTTGAGGATAATAGTGTGTATGTTCTTTGCAAGCTGCAAAAGTCCACGATACGAAGGAGCATCAGGCGTGATGATAAGTTGGTTTTCCACAACATCCGGACTTGTGATATTCACTTTAAGTCCATCACGGAGCTTTTCTGCAATATCATCAATATCCAGATTTCTCTGTGCGAGTACTTTCCCATTCAGGTCAATGATAAGTTGCATATTTGCCAGATCAGTTGTAACATCTGCCAGATGCTCGATATGTGTTGCTTCAATTTCCCATGCAACAGTTCTAGCTTTATCACGGTCTGTCGAATATCCGTCATCAAGTGCAACAGTCATCATAGGAGTACTTGGAGATTTCCTTGCATCAACGATCTCGATCAATCGTGGCAGACCAAGAGTAACGTTGATCTCAGCCACACCTGCATAGTGGAAAGTACGCATCGTCATCTGCGTACCGGGTTCACCGATAGACTGTGCAGAAACAACACCTACTGCCTCACAGGGTTCAACACATGCGTATTCATAACTCTCCATAACACGCTCGATGATCTCTTCCATCTCTTTCTTTGAGACGCCTACCTTCAATGCATCTTCTCGAAGTGTATTTAAGATGTTATTTGGAAGTGCCAGATCCTTTGTCATCAACTTAATTGTCGCTTCACTTATAGCCATTCACTCCACCTCCTTCCCGGTTACTGCACGAACAATCCTGTGCACAGCCTCGGGTTTACTATAATCACTCTTGGTAGAGTCAATTCCATCCTCTCCGTATTTGAATTGTACAACAACACCTCGCGTTTCACGCACTGAACCGTCATACTGTACTTCCAGATCCTGCAATGCATTCACAAGTCTCCTCTGCAAGTATCCTGACTGTGAAGTACGAACCGCAGTATCAACAAGACCTTCACGACCTCCGATCGCATGGAAGAAATATTCAGTTGGATTAAGTCCGCTCTTGTAACTTGCTTTGACAAAACCATGCGCATCTGCAGCAAGATCGCCTTTTTTGAAGTGCGGGAGTGTCCTTTTTGAATACCCCCTCCTGATACGCTCTCCACGAACCGCTTGCTGACCAACACATGCTGCCATCTGGGTCAGGTTCAACATTGAACCTCTCGCGCCGGATTTAGCCATAATAACAGCAGAATTCTCCAATCCAAGATGGTTTCCTGCTATCTGACCGGCATTGTCTCGTGCTTTACCAAGTTTTTGCATAATAAGCATCTCGATGGTCTCTGCAAGAGTTCGACCGGGCAATGCTTCAAGTTCCTTTGCTTCATATGCCTTGATCAGATCATGCACCTCTTCTTCGGCTTTTACCAGAGCATCGAATATCTCGATCTTTGCTTCATTTGGCACATCCTCATCAGCAATTCCGAAACTGAGCCCCGTTCGCATGACTCCACGAATTGCAAGACGTGTCACATCATCAATGAATTTTGCACCTATTGTAGTGCCGTATTCCTTGACAACCTTATCAAGAACAAGTCCCTTGAAAGCACCAATCGCATTTTCATCAATTGTGCCTTTAATTAATTCCCCATCCTTGATCACAACATATGCATCATATTCGCAATCGCCTTTTTTACAAACATCGCACTGGAAGCATACTTTTGCAGGGAATTCAAGATCAAGTCCTTTTGGAAGGATCTGACTGAATATCTGTTTACCGTTCCAATACGGCTCTCCATCGTCATGGTGTCCTGCAGGTTCCGGCAATTCCCTGATATCTGCCTTGCGAAGCAGTTCCAAGGCACCGTTCTTTGAGATAAAGTTCTCATTCCTTGTAAGCAGGAACATACCTGATATGTGATCATGTATTCCGCCTATGATCGGACCACCAAAACGTGGCGAGAGGATATTCTCCTGCACTTGCATCAATATCTTTGCTTCTGCTCTTGACTCTTCGGTCTGGAGCACATGCATATTCATCTCATCACCATCAAAATCAGCATTGTATGGCGGGCATACACAAGGATTCAATCGGAATGTCTTGTTTGGCAGCACTTTTATGTGGTGCGCCATGATACTCATCTTGTGGAGTGAAGGTTGCCTGTTGAACAGCACAATGTCGCCATCGATCAATTGTCTCTCAACAGTCCATCCAGGTTCGATCTTTTCAGCAAGTTCCTCATGGTTCAGGTCAGTAACTTTAATGCGACGACCATCTTCACGTATCACATAATTCGCACCAGGGTGATTATCCCTTCCACGATTAACATACATTCGCATAAGATCGACGTTTCGATCTATAATTCTTACAGGAATTGTCATCTGTTTTGCGATCTGGAGTGGTACTCCCACTTCATTGATACTCAGGTTTGGATCAGGTGACACGACAGTACGTGCAGAGAAATTGACACGCTTACCGGACAGACTTCCCCTAAACCTTCCTTCCTTGCCTTTCAATCTCTGGGAAAGTGTCTTGAGCGGTCTGCCGGACCTGTGTCTTGCAGGTGGCACGCCTGACACTTCGTTATCAAAGAAAGTAGTAACATGATACTGCAGCAGTTCCCACAGATCCTCAATGATCAACTGTGGTGCACCTGCTTCACGGTTCTCCTGGAAACGCTGGTTGATGCGTATTATATCTACCAATTTATGTGTCAGGTCATCTTCACTGCGCTGACCGGATTCAAGTGTAATTGAGGGGCGGACCGTCACAGGCGGCACAGGAAGAACGGTCAAGATCATCCATTCCGGTCTTGCGTTCTCAGGATCCATTCCGAATACACGCACGTCCTCATCAGGAATATTCTCAAACCTGTCTCGTATCTCGGTTGGGGTGAGTTTTTCCCCATCCTCTATATACTCAACCGGCTTTTCGAACTTGATCACCGTCTTTTTTGTAGGGTTGCCATCAGCATCATTACAGTACGGGCAAGTTTTAGCCTTTGCAGCCTCTTTGAACACATCATTGATGACTGAATCAGGAAGATGCCCCATTTTCTTTAATTTGGCAAGTTGTTCAAGATAGCCTGCTTTCTTTGCAGGATCTAATGCCAGACGACTACATTTTGGACATATTGCACGCAGTGTCTTCCTGATCATCTTATTAAATCCAACATGGATCACAGGTGCGACAAGTTCAATGTGGCCAAAATGCCCGGGGCACTCACCGGCACGGCCTGAACAGGTCTTACATTTCAGACCGGGATCAATAACACCGAGTCGCAGATCCATGAGTCCCATATCGATCGGGTATCCGTCATCATCGTATGTGTCAGCAGTTATGACCGCTGTAACACTCATTTTCCTGAATTCTCGCGGTGATATCAAACCAAATTTGATTGCACCAATTCGTTTTGGTATAGAGGGTATTTTAGTATCCATTTTGAATCACCTACACTGCGTCTTCAAGGCTAAGTCTCGGTGCAACTCCAAGAGATTTGATCTCATCAAGCAGCAACTTGAATGCATAACTCATTTCCACCGGATGAATACCAGTCTCTGAACCGCAGTTTGAACAGTACCTTACATTTCGCCTTCTATCGAACGTCGCAATCATTCCACAAGTTCCACAAACAAGTTCAACCACTTTATCGGATTCATCAAGCAATCGTTCCTTCAAGGTCATTGCAGCACCGTGTCCGATAAGCACATCTCGCTCCATCTCACCAAATCGCAGACCGCCTTCTCGTGCCCTACCTTCTGTTGGCTGACGCGTCAGCACCTGAACAGGACCGCGTGATCTTGCATGTATCTTTGATGCAACCATGTGATGCAGTTTCTGGTACAGGATAACACCTATGAACACATCTGCCTGGATCTTCTTGCCAGTCACACCATCAAACAATACTTCTTTTCCGGTATGGGCAAATCCATGTGTCGCAAGCGCAGAACGAAGATCTTCTTCATTCTCACCAGAGAACGCAGTCGCATTGATGCGTCTTCCTTCCATTGAACCGACCTTACCACCGATCATTTCCAAAACGTGACCCACTGTCATACGGGATGGGATGGCGTGTGGATTGATCACAAGGTCAGGAACCATTCCCTGCTCTGTGAACGGCATGTCCTGATATGGCACAATAAGTCCGATAACACCTTTCTGCCCGTGTCTTGATGCAAACTTATCACCGATCTCAGGGATCCTCTGGTCACGTATCTTGACCTTCGCAAGACGTGTACCGTTTATTGATTCTGTAAGAATGACTGTGTCAACGATCCCCTTCTCGTTCGAGCGCATAGTAATTGCACTCTCTCTTCGCTGTTCCACAGTAATACCGAAATCTGACTGTTCCTCAAGGAAACGGGGTGGACTTGTCTTCCCGATAAGTACGGCATTTGGACCAACAACCGTCTCAGGGTTCACAAGCCCGTCACTGTCAAGGTTCGCATATGCTTCTGCAGTACGTGCACCCCTGAATTCTGAATCAGGTATCTCGAACTTATCTTCCTGGCCACCAGGATATCTTCGTTCTTCACCCTCAAATGTTCTTATGAAATGACTTCTGCCAAGTCCTCTTTCAATTGAACCTTTATTGAACACCAGTGCATCCTCAATGTTGTGCCCTTCATACGACAATACAGCCACAACAAAGTTCTGCCCTGCCGGCCTGTCATCAAAGTGAATTGCTTCGCTTGCCTGCGTTCGTGTAAGCGCTCTTTGTGGATAATGTAACACATGTGCACGGGTATCCGGTCTTAGTTTGGTATTTGCCGTAGATACACCTATACACTGTTTGACCATTGCCGCGCCCATCGTATTTCTTGGAGATGCATTATGTTCGGGATAAGGAACCATTCCGGTACAAATACCAAGCATCATGGATGGATTTAGTTCCATGTGGGTATGGTCTGTGGTTAGGTCTTCCTCATATAGTGCAACATATACATTTTCCTCTTCTTCGGCATCAATGAACTCGACCAATCCTTCATTTATCAGATCCTCAGCCACAATTTCGCCATTTTTAAGTTGCTCAATATGTTCCTCTGTAACAAGCGGCGCACCATTCTCAACAACAATAAGTGGTCTGCGTGCTCGTCCTATGTCTGAATTTATGATCACTTCATGTGTCTCTTCATATAATGTGACATTTATCTGGCGCGGCAATACACCTTCACGCCTCTGCTTCCTGATATCGGCCACCAGTTCAACAGGGTTGCCATGCGTTCCGACAAGTTCCCCGTTCAAAAATATTTTTGCTTCATTCATAAGGCATCGCCCCCTGTAGAATCATCTGCAGTTTCACCCGCAGTTTCACCTAGAATTGCATCCACTACCTCATCAACACTGTCATTACCGCTTCCTATTGGTACTGGTTCATCCTCATACTTTGTCACATTTTTATTTTCATCAGAATCCAGTTCATCAGTGTAATCATCGGGCCTCTCCTCATATTCCACTACTGGTTTTTCAGGCACATGCAAAATGATCGGAGCAACATCTAAGTTGTACAAGACATTCTTGATCGTATCCAGGTCATCTGTACCGGTTGATAATTCCACCATCTGTGCAAAATTTTTCACCAATCCACAATTTGGACCTTCAGGAGTCTCAGATGGACACAATCGACCCCATTGTGTAGGATGCAGATCACGCGCCTCGAAGTGAGGTTGTGCTCTTGACAATGGTGATATCACACGTCTTAGGTGTGACAGTGTTGATATGTAGTCAGTGCGGTCAAGAAGTTGTGATACACCGGTCCTGCCGCCAACCCAATTACCTGTGGCAAGTGGATGCTGCAATCTATCAGTCAACACATCTGCACGCACAAGAGTTACAACATTCAACTCACGGTTTCGCATGTTTGCACGTTCAAGCTGGTATTTCACATCACGTGTGAGACGGTTGAATGCAACCCTGAACAGATCTTCCATCAGGTCACCTGTAAGTTTTAAGCGTTTGTTGGAATAGTGATCCTTGTCATCGCCCTTACGTCTGGACAGTGCAAGTTCAAAGCAAGATTCAGCCATTCGGCCAATGAAATGTGCTTTTGCGATCCGGTCTTCAGGTTCATTCCCAAGATGCGGAAGTAAATACCTGTCAATAACGTAGTTTGCACGTTTGACCTGATACTCCTTTGCCTGTCCGGATGCCACGCGCCCGCCGATCTTCTCGATCGCTTCTTCGTTAGTAAATACTTCTGCTTCCTCAAGGTTTTCAAACATGAACTTCATGATTTCGGGGTCAGTTGACACCACATTTACTATATCTTCATCAGTTTCGATAGCAAGCGCACGCATAAGTGTTATGAAATTGATGCGTCCTGAGATTGACGGGAATGATACTTCCAGAATTGATTTTCTTCCCCTCTCCACAACTACAAGTGCACGATATCCGCGCCTTTGTGAAAACACTTTTGCAACTTCAATATTGTCGCCATAACGTACACCTATCTCAGCCAGGATCTTGTTCGGAGCAAGGTCCTCTAATGTCATGACCACGCGCTCAGTACCATTGACAATGAAATATCCTCCCGGGTCGAGTGGGTCTTCGCCGTACTTGACCATTTCCTCATCAGAAAACCCTGCCAGGTTACAGATACGGGATTTGATCATCACTGGCAGTTGACCTATTCTTGCCTCAACAGGTTCTGACTCGATATCGCCATTTACCACACTCATCTCAAGATACAATGGAGCAGAATAGGATAGATTACGGAGTCGTGCCTCATTCGGATACAAATTTTCAATTGCACCATCTGCTTCCTTGACAATTGGATTCTCAACCCTTATCTTCCCAAGCTTAACATATATATCCTCTATATCGGTCTCAATGGTGGATTGCTCATCAACAATCTTTTGCAGCCCTGAATCCAAAAACTTGTTATAGGAGTCTATGTGATGCTTTACAATCTTATCTCGGGTAAAATAAGCTTCTGACAAAACACTGATATCTAACGTAATGATTGCACCTTCTTTGAGTTTATATTATGATTTATTGGTTAATTGAAATGTCAAAACGAGAAAATGCTCACTTCGTTCGCATTAACTCGCACTATATATTTATAAAATATATACTACGAAAAAGCATACTTATAAAGTATGCTCATACTTAATTGGTATAAAATAGGTAACAACACCTAAAAATTTGCCAACTCCCCTTTGTTACTCAATTACGAGTCTATAATAAAGTGATTCGCCTGCGGTTTGGCTTATCCTTGTGATTTTAACAACATCACCAACTTCCGCACCAAGTTCCTTTGTGACAGGATCTGATTCTTTTAATTTTGGTAATTGCCCTTTTTCTATCTGGTAGTTCTCTAATACTGATCTAACCTCATCCTCTTGCATAATTTCATGTTTTGGGACTGAATTGTGGTCGAGCAAGCTGAATTTTCTCAATTTTTCTCCTCCTGTAAAATGTCCAGATGAAAACGGTGGCAATTTTATGAAGAATTATGCCTGAAATTCGCCGTTGATCCTGATCTAATATGTTAGATTGAGCGGGCTCGTAGGGATTTGAACCCTAGGCCGTCTGGTTAAAAGCCAGACGCTCTGCCTGACTGAGCTACGAGCCCATTGTATTGGTAATGAACAGTTTTCAACATATTGTACGATCATGCCAGTTCAGTCTTAGCGCTATCATAACGATAATATCATATATATACATTTTGAGTGTCGCACTTTACCCAGTTACTTTTTTGCAATAGTTCCATATACACATTGATTAATGATTAGAATTCAATGTTTCAAAAAAGTATTTTTTAAAAACATTTATATATCATTATTTTCACTTTTTACAAAGTTGAACTGATAAGTGTTTAAAAATGTATGGGGGTTGCGGTTATGTCCCACATTCCCACCCAGCCATATATCTAGATTGTTCATCTGACAGTTCATCTATCTCAATGTTCATTGACTCAAGTTTCAGTTTTGCTACATACATATCAATGTCATTCGGAACTGCATGCACACCATTTACCAGCTTATTCTCTGATATGTAACGCACACACAATGCCTGATTCGCAAAACTCATATCCATCACTTCAGCAGGATGTCCATCACCTGCTGCAAGGTTTACAAGTCTTCCATCCGCAATGACATTTATGCGCCTGTCCCCAAGATCATATTCCTTGATATTATTCCTGACAGTTTTGACCGATTTCGCCATCGCGGTGAGATCTTCAAGGTTGATCTCAACATTGAAATGACCTGAATTTGCAAGAACCGCACCATCTTTCATGACCTCAAAATGCTCTTTTGTCAAAATATCACGGTTTCCGGTAGTGGTAACAAACATATCACCGATCTTTGCAGCCTCTTTCATTGTCATGGGTTCATTACCATCCATACGCGCTTCCAGCGCACGTATAGGATCGATCTCAGTAACAATTACATTAGCACCAAGTCCCACTGCACGCATGGCAGCACCCTTGCCACACCAACCATATCCCGCAATTACTACATTCTTACCTGCAACAAGCAAATTCGTTGTCCTGTTGATCCCATCCCATGATGACTGTCCTGTCCCATATCGGTTATCAAACATGAACTTTGTCATTGCATCATTGACCGCAACAACAGGCATCTTGAGGGCACCATCGCGCTCCATTGCCTTTAACCTGTGAATACCGGTTGTCGTCTCTTCGCAACCACCAATGATGGTGGCAAGCATTTCCTTGCGTTCGGTGTGCATCTTGAAGATAAGGTCTGCCCCGTCGTCTATCGTAATATCAGGATCGAAATCCAGTACCCTGTCGATGGCTTCGTAATATTCATCGTTTGTGCATGCATATTTTGCATAGCATGAGATGTTATCGCGAGTATCCAGTGCCTGTGCAACATCGTCCTGTGTACTAAGCGGGTTGCACCCACATATCGCAACCTCCGCACCACCTGCTGCAAGTGTCTCAACAAGCACGGCAGTCTTTGCCTCGACGTGCAGCGCCATCCCGACCCTATGTCCTTTGAGTGGTTTTTCACGCTCGAATTGTTCCCTTATAATTGCAAGCACAGGCATGTGGTCGCGTGCCCA
>JAUWBW010000008.1 GCA_030609665.1 Methanosarcinaceae archaeon
GGATCATTCCTGAATAGATTATTTTTCCTTTGAACGGCAAGAGTACAGTATCAGCATACACCGGCAAATTGGATGAGAATTCACCCATATCATTGTACAAACCCAGAACCGCATAAGCTTTTGGATTGTTGTATGGGTGCAAGAAAATTGTATGATCTTTTGAGTGGCTGATAACACAGAACTTACCTTTTACGAATGATTTCCAATTTCTGATTATATTTAGTTCATCCTCGTTAAAATTAAATGGGTTTTCATCAGTAAATGAATCGATTAGTTCTATATTGGAAAATAAAATCTTATGAAGTAATTGTATTTGGTTTCTGTCCATGTCTTTAAAATCCGGTTTAGTCACTCCTTTTATTACAGGAAATTCCTGATTCACATAATATAGAAGTGCCCAATTAAGTTTGTAAAAAAGAGCAGCATCTTGTTTTGACAATTTCATATTCTCAACTCACGACCAATAATATAATTTCTATTTTTTTGCTACCAGTAAATAGACACCATTCATTAAACCCTTTTTAATCTTTTCGACATTCGCTCATTCTTGCACTCAAACTCCATCTTCACATCAACATTGATTAGTGGTTTGTGCCATTGCTTTATGAGAATTCTCTTTTATCGTCGGCAACATCCAACAGAAAATCACAGGATTGATTTAAAAACTATATGTTATATATTTAATGAAGTTATTTATTTGTCAACAAACATCACCACTTGAAGATGATATTTGATGGAAATCAACAAAAAAGAGCTTAGTGAACGAGATATTTGTACAATATATTACTCCTGCTATTAGCCAGGCCGGATGGAATTTACATACCCAGATACGTGAGGAAGTGACTTTTACCAAAGGTCGGGTTATTGTTAAAGGTCAATCGGTGAGCAGAGGGAAACCTAAGCGGGCGGATTACATACTTTACTATAAGCAGAATATTCCAATTGCTGTTATTGAAGCTAAAAAGAACACGTATGGTGTTGGCGAGGGTATGCAACAGGCGCTCGGATATGCTGAGACGCTGGATATTCCTTTTGTTTATAGTTCAAATGGTGATGCTTTTCTTGAACATGATCGAAGCGGTACCTCGGGTCAGGTTGAACGTGAAATTGCATTTATGGTTTTCCTTTACCACCTTTCGAAGAACAGCGCCGCATCGTCGCCAAAGTTGACCAACTCATGGCACTCTGCGACGAACTCGAATCAAAACTCGATCAATCACAGACCGACGGCGCGAAATTGATGGAGGCGGTGGTGGCTGAGTTGGTTGGTGCGTAATCTTAAGTCCGTCGCGTAGCGCATCGGCGATCAATTTTTCAGACAGGATTTACAGGATGAACAGGATTTTCGGCAGAACATTCAACGACATCCTGTCAATCCTGTTCATCCGGTCTAAAATCGCAAACTCACTCAATCACGTACAGGCGGCGAGAAATTGATGGAGGCGGTGGTGGCTTAGGTTAGTTGGTGCGTAACTTTAAACAGAACGCAGAATTTAACGTGTGCACGACACATCAATACCAATCTTATTTATATTGAAAGTACTTAAGACATAATAGAAATGAAAAGAGTGATATCACAGTGGTGGAAGCAGGCGAATAGAGACCTTTTGACTGCAAATAATTGCATAACATCGGGTGACTATTATGCAAGTGTATTCTTCAGTGAGCAGGCAATAGAAAAAGGACTAAAAGCGCTATACATCAAATTATTTGACGATGCGCCTCCAAGAACTCATCATATTGACAAACTTGCCTCTCTTGTAAATGCGCCGCTTGATATAATGGATGCAACCTACGAGCTTTCAGAAGATTACATGCTCTCAAGGTATCCCGATGTATCTGATGAGCTACCCTTTGAACTATACAATGAAGGAAATTCAAAGATAAAGCTTGTCAGAGCAAAAGAGATAATATCATGGGCAAAATCACAGATGGGGGAAGATTATGATTGATAACACTGCGGTAGGAGATAAATTGGTCAGAAGATTCCTTGCTGAAAAAATTGATGTAATTGTATCAAAGTTCAATCCTGAAAAATTGATTCTTTTTGGTTCGCGTGCATGGGGAAAACCTACGGATGACAGTGATATTGATCTTATAATCGTTTCTGATTATTTTAAGGGTCAGAAATTCACAGGTCGGATGGCACAGTTCCTTAAAGAAGTGCGATTCCCAGAACACATTGATGCTATCTGTTACACACCAGAGGAATTTTTACGAAAAAAGACTGATAATCTAATTATTAGCAAGGCTGTAGAGAACGGGATAAATATCATTTAATAATGTGTGTATTTTTCATTAAAACACTTTCAAGAACAGCGCCGCATCGTCGCCAAAGTTGACCAGCTCATGACACTCTGCGACGACCTCGAAGCAAAACTCGATCAATCACAGACCGACGGCGCGAAATTGATGGAGTCGGTGGTGGCTGAGTTGGTTGGTGCGTAATCACAAGCCTATGACGTAACGTATCTGCGTTCATTTTTCAGACTGGAATGCAGATACACGCAAATAGACATCGATTGGAAAAATATCAGACAGGATTTACAGGATGGACAGGATTTCCACCCGTCCGTTCAACTGCATCCTGTCCAAAATCGCAAACCTGCCCGCCCGGTAATCTGTAAATGGTCGTGGCTTCTGCGACGAACTCGAATCAAAACTCGATCAATCTCACACCGACGGTGCAAAATTGATGGAGGCGGTGGTGGCTGAGTTGGTTGGTGCGTAATCTTAAGTCCTTCGCGTAGCGTATCTGCGTTCATTTGCGGTTAATTATTTTTTTCTCTCTTACATCGTGTGAGTAAATCATGGGACAACAGTTTCATGCTTTCAGTTGTCATCCTCGCCCTCTCCTGTACATTGTTTTAGTATTGAAAGCCCTGCTTCTGTGATCTGATATTTTTGTAATCGGCTCTGGGGTTTTTCCGGTAGAGTATATGCGATGAAATTATTTTTCATTAATCCTGAAATAGCCTTTTTGATGCTCCCTGAAAGCGCCGAATGTCCCAAAAGCCGCACAATTTCTTTAGTGGACAGTGGATTGTGAACACATTCTGATAAGATATTGATCTGTGATTTGTTCAGTTTGACTTGGGCCTCGACTTGGGCCTCGACTTGGGCCTCGACTGGGCCCTTTACGTGGGCCTCAGGGTGAATTGGCAAAACTGTTTTGAAATAATACCTGTCATCGTCTGTATCAAAAATTGGTTCAGGAGAGCCGTTGCGTTTCATGGCATTTCGTATTTTCCTAAATCCGGTGTTTCGGCCTTCAGTCAGGTGCAGTTCTTTAAGGAGCTCTCCTATTCTGCGGTTCCGGTATTTTCTCGATGTAACATTTTCGTACATCATATTATCTTTGTTAAGAGGGGGGAGAGGACCGGGGAAGCTCAGAATCTCTATCCTGTCTATCTCTATCCTAACTTCTACAGGCTCAGGTATCTCGTAGCTTTTATGATATACTGCATTCACAAGAGCCTCTTCGATTGCCTGATATGGATAATTGAAAAAACGAATGGCTTCCGGCCTATCTGGAACTTTTTGTACCGTCTCAACCAAAAAAGTGTTATTGATATAGGTAAGAGCAGAAACAACCTGCTGTCTCTGGGGCCCCTTGAATATTTTCTCAACGAATCTATCTCCAGCCTCATCCTTGAACTCGACAACATCGATCTGCGCCTGACTGAAAAACTCATGGGGTGCATCATTGAAGAATAACAAGCCCACATTCTTTGGTTTAACAAATTCATTTGGGCCTTCCACAATGTTCATCCTTCTGCAAAGATCAACAAATGGAATCTCATCTGCCTCCGGCAAAAGATCGCTTTCAATCTCCGCAAGATGGGCCTTGATAAGTGTAGAGTTCAAATCTGTAATGCTTGAATTCTGATTGATCCTGTCATCAAAAGGAATGGTCCCTGCCATTGACACCAATTCCTTTTCATCTTCATGTTTCGCCTTCAATGTACTTGAAAAACGCCTGACGTAATATGCATATTCATTCGAAATACCGTTCTTTTTTGCACCAAGTGACACAGGAGCCTTATATGGGCGAGTCGAACCACCCGGAACCCAGATAATAAGTATATGCTTATCCTGAAACACCACAGGCTGAACAATCGGATAATACGCAGGACGCAACTGATTACAGAGATTCAACAAATCCTTCTGTATCTTATCGATACTCGTAATTTCCAAACCGGTCGGTGGCAAAATAGGGCGACCATCTTTTTCCTCTATGCCCAAGATAACATAACCTCCGCCCCAATTATTGACATCATTTGCAAACGCACAGATACTATGCAGTACCGAAACAGGATTCCACCCCCTCTTGAACTCGATACGTTCCCACTCAACAGTAGTACCGTTGATAAGTTCCCTAATGTTTACAGGAAGTGCCATTATCCCACTATCTCCCTCAAACTGCCTTCCAATCCCTCTTCCAGATCCATAATATCCGACCTGATCTGCGAAAGACTGCGAAGCGGCCGGTACTCGTAGTATCCTCGTAAAAGGTCGGCGATGCTCCAGATGAAACTTGCGTTTTCTGTTGTATTGACCATTGTATCAGCTTCATGAGATGTAATGTAATAAATATTTTTATAATTATTGATTTTGTAGAGTCTCTCATTGAACAAACGTGTTTAAAAATGCGCCAGATGCTTGAGACGAGACGACCTCGAATCAAAACTCAATCGATCACACACCGACGGCGCAAAATTGATGGAGGCGGTGGTGGGTGGGATAGTTGGTGTGTGATCTCAAGTCCGTCGCGTAGCGTATCTCGGAGGTTCTGCAAGTACCATGACATGCCATCCGATAATCTCCAACTAAATGAATTACAAAAGCTGAATACGGGCAAGTTATTTGATGTTGTAGAAAAAATAAGCATTCATTATTTTGCGGGACACCCATGAAAATGAAAATGCTATTTGCGGAGCAAAGGTAATAACATGAAATTGATTGAAGAAATCCAAGATTTTTTGCCAATCCCAGCATACTCTTCAAAGAAACTACAGAAAATACTGCGCAAGCAAGGATTAATCCTAAAAAATGCAGAATTGAATATATTAGAAGTGTTTGATTCTGGAGATGCGGGAGGCATAGTTTGTAAGATAATGGATGAGAATAAAGAAGTCCTCATTGTCTCCTTGACTCATATAAGGATAATGCCAGATCATCCTTTAAGTGATAAGATACTGGCTTATCAAAAGCAAAGGATCAAACGTATAACAAAGTAAAGATATGCCTGACTGCGCATTCTTTAATCTTGCAAGTACAACCTCTATGCCAATGACGCTTCTGTATGCATGCCAGCTAGGATGTGTGTACTCTGCGACGACCTCGAATCAAAACTCAATCGATCACACACCGACGGCGCAAAATTGATGGAGGCGGTGGTGGCTGAGTTGGTTGGTGTGTGATCTCAAGTCCGTCGCGTAGCGCATCTGTGTTTATTTTTTCAGACTGAAATGCAGATACACGCAAATAGATGTCAATTGGAAAAATATCAGACAGGATTTACAGGATGAACAGGATTTCCGCCCGAACATTCAATTGCATCCTGTCAATCCTGTTCATCCTGTCCAAAATCGTAAACCTGCCCGCTCGATAACCTTAAAAGACTCATGGCGCTCTGCAACGAACTCGAAGCAAAACTCAATCAATCACAGACTGACGGCGCGAAATTGATGGAGGCGGTGGTGGCTGGGTTGGTTGGTGCTTAATCTCAAATATAGTTGAAAGAACAATTGAAAAAAGAAGGGAACAAGTCGGTGACAAATTGTCACCAACTGAAATTGGAAGAAGCTGACGAGAAGAAATACCTGAAAGATGTTGTGGGTTCCGAAATTTGAAGCCTTGTAAAAGATACCATTAAATACCAATAAATACACATTGGTATTTATTATGACTCATGCAAATCCGCAGATAAATATTCGTTTACCTTCCAAATTACAATCAGCTACCGAACAGTATGTCGATAATTATGGTTACAGGAACATTCAGGAATTCATTCTTGAGGCGATCAGGGACAAGATATTCAGAGACAACAAATATGATGAGACATTCTCCGGCAAAGAGATCGACCTGATCGAAAAACTATTGTCGGTTTCCATTGAGAAAGGCAAGCTAAAAGACCGAAATGATATCATCAAAGGTCTACAATGAAGCATCTACGCTGTGCTACGATACTTCCCTATGACGTAGAAAAAATATGTGAAAATGAAAAACACGTCCCGACCGTGAATCGAACACGGGTCTAAGGCTCCGCAAGCCCCAAGGATATCCTCTACCCTACCGGGACAACATGTTTTCATCCCTTTAACATCGTTTCATATTATAAAGGTTATTGTAGGAGGGTACAATCATCCATTTGCACCCCCTACGCAATACTAATATTTGACCAAACACATCATCGTTTGTGTTGTCTTGGTCTTCTTTGTGAGCCTTTTTGGCTCTTTTGATCGCCTTGACCTTTCCCACCATTCTGGCTTTGAGGACCTTGATTGCCAAAGGATCTTTTTGAACCGCCTTGGCTCTTTCCACCATCACGGCTTTGTTGACCTTTATTTCCAAAAGTTCTTTTTGGACCACCTTGGCTCTTTCCACCATCACGACTTTGGTGATCTTTATTTCCAAAGGATCTTTTTTGACCACTTTTACCTTTCCCATCACTGTGGCTTTTGTGACTGCCTTGTACATAGGACCGGTTTTGATTTCTACCTTGTCTTCTGTCTGACCTTTTATTGTCTTTTGGTTTTTCCATCCATTTGATCTCAACTTGTTGAATATAAGGAGTCTCCTCTTCAGTGATGGACACATCATTATCTTGCAGCACCGCATCAAAATAACCTCGGTCACGATCTGTTAGAATGCTTATCGCCTTGCCCTCTTTACCGGCTCTTGCGGTTCGCCCGATACGGTGGACATAGCTCTTACTCTCATTTGGAATATCGTAATTGTACACATGTGACACCTCGGGTACATCAATTCCACGTGCCGCCACATCGGTGCATACGAGAACATTTGCCTTTGCCGAGTGGAACTGGTTCATAATGCTGGTTCGTTTACTCTGGTTCAGACCGCCATGAAGAGCAACAGCATCAACATCGTATTTTTTGAGGTTCTTTGCAATGAAATCCGTATTTCTCTGGGTATTGCAAAAGACCATGATAAGTCCTGACCGCTCATTTTTGATCAAATGGAGAAGCAGCGAGAATTTCATACTATTGGACACCTTGTAGTATATTTGCTCCAGTTTCGAAGCATCCACATAAGCCTCCACAGACACATTTACAGGGTCTACCATGTATTTTTGGGCAAGACGGTTTACTTCTCTCGATATTGTGGCCGAGAACAAAAGCACCTGTTTTTTCAGTGGACATGCTCTTAATATCTTTTTCACATCGTCAATAAATCCCATATCAAGCATCGTATCGGCTTCATCGATAACAAATTGTCCCACATTATCCAGATCCATCGTACCCCTGTTTATGTGGTCAAGAACCCGTCCCGGAGTTCCGACAACGATCTCAGTTCTCTTAAGTCTCTTGATCTGCGGTTCAATTCCCACACCGCCATAAACTGCACTGATCTTTGAATGCTGATACTTTCCAAATATCCGAAGTGAAGTTGCAACCTGTTCTGCAAGTTCCCGTGTAGGGGTCAATACAACAGCCTGTATTCCCTCTCCCTTCTCGATATCATGTAATATACCCGACCCAAACGCAAGCGTCTTGCCGGATCCGGTCGCCGACTCTGCGACAACATCTCTTCCATCAAGGATGTAAGGGATTGACTTTTCCTGAATTTCAGTAGGTTCAATAAACCTCTCATCCTCAATTGCTCTTAATATGGGCTCACAAATGCCCAGTTTCTTAAATTGTTCCATGATCTTATCTCGTAATAATAAATTTCGTTAGAAGTCCTCGTTAGAGGTCTTCGTTAGAGGTCTTCGTTAGAAGTCCTCGTTAGCACATCTAGTCCAACAGGTATTAGCTCCAAATTCCGCACGTTTCTACTCATTCTGTATAAATTATATTGATATCGGGATTGAATATATGAAGTTTTTGTTTTTTATAGCACACATTTTATAAATATGTCGTGTGGGTTAACGCAAACGAAGTTAACGTTTTCCCGTAATTTAATTCTTAATTTGTGTATAGTGTATGCATTCTCTGTCAAATTCCAGTTCGAGTTTAAGATTTAACTCAGGCAGAAAACGCTATACATTATTTATGGAGCAATATCTTCAAACACTCAAAATAGCACGCATTCGCCATTAGCGATATTTACAAAAATAGACATTCTTGCGAAAATACCTGCCGCATATAAGATTTACACCTATTTTATACCTTTGGTCGCTGCTTTAATAACCTCAGCAAAGACCATCGCTGCAAACGCTACGGACAGAGGGATTAACCAATCCGTTGCAGACAAGGGGGTGAGTTCAAATATATTCTGGAAGAATGGGATATACATCACACCCAGTGTCAGAAGGAATGTCCCAAACACACCACCAACCAAAAGTTTGTTCGTGAAAAAACCGACCTTGATAATTGAATCATCCAGCGACCTGAATGCGAACGGGACGAACAATATCATACTCACGATCGTGGCAAAGGTCAATGTCCTTGCCTTTTCAATCTGAGTAGTTGGATTATCAAGCACAAACACCATAAATGCTGCCAGTCCCATAACAAAAGCTATGCTCACAATCAGAATCAGATTCCTCTTTTTAAGTATCTTTTCATAAGGGTCTCTTGGTCTTTTTAACATAATTCCCTCGCTTGCAGGGTCCAGACCAAGCCCGATCGCAGGCATTATCTCATCGAACATATTTATGAACAATATCTGCAATGCCAAAAGCGGCAAGAAATCAAAACCAAGCAGGATGATCCCCATCATGATAAGTATGATCTCAGTGAAATTCCTTGATATCAAATAACAGGTGAATTTCTCAATGTTCGCGTATATTGCCCTTCCCTGTTTCACGGCATCAACGATCGTTGCGAAATTGTCGTCCTGCAACACCATGGTGCTTGATTCCTTTGCCACATCGGTTCCTTTAATTCCCATCGCTATACCGATATCCGCTTTCTTGAGTGCAGGAGCATCGTTGACGCCATCCCCTGTCATGGCAACGATATGACCTTTCTTCTGCAATGCCTTAACGATCCTGACTTTCTGTTGCGGCATCATTCTTGCATAGATACTAATGCCCTCAACAACACTCTCAAACTCTTCCTCGTCCAATGATCCCAGTTCGCTGCCTGTTATCACACCATCTGCAACGATCCTTCTTAATTTTTCATCAGTGAGGTCTCCAAAATCCCCGATCTCATCGAACAGCCCAATATTCTCTGCTATTGCTTTTGCAGTCGCATCATTGTCACCTGTTATCATCACGACCTTAATACCGGCTTTTTTACATGTCACGATCGCTTCTTTTGCTTCTTCCCTAGCAGGATCGATCATGGCGACCAAACCCAAAAAAACCAGATCCTTCTCGATATTTTCAGGGGTCAGTGACTCAGTCATTTCTTTGTGGGCAACACCAAGTACACGATAAGCGGAACTTGCAAGATCATGGTTTGTTTCAAGTATCCTCGTAACCTCGTCTTTGGTGAGTTCTTCAACCCCAGTCCTTTTCCTGATGAAACTGCATTTCTTCAACAAAAATTCGGGTGCACCTTTGCTGAATACCGTTTTACCGCCCTCACCTATTTTTTCGTGCACGGTTGACATTAATTTCCTTTCTGATGTGAAGAGTATCTCTTCGATCATCCGGTAATCATTTTCCAGATCATCCTGCCAAAAGTCTGCTTTTGCTGCCGCAACGACAAGTGAGATCTCTGTCGGGTCGCCGATGAGTTTCCATTTTTCCTGCTTTTCCTCAAAGCCCGCATTGTTACAAAGAGTAGCAGCTTTTAACAACATGCTCAGATTTTCATGTTTTGTCACATCGATCTTTGCACCATCGACCGAAAAATCCCCTTTTGGCTCATAGCCAACCCCTGTTATATCAAAAAACGTCTCGTCCACATAGATCTTCTCGACGGTCATCTCGTTCTTTGTCAACGTGCCGGTCTTATCCGTACATATTACCGTTGTAGACCCCAGTGTTTCAACACCAAGCATTTTCCTGATAAGCGCATTTTGTCTTGCCATTTTACGCATTCCGTACGCAAGGGTGAGTGTGAGCGTAAACGGCAACCCTTCAGGAACGGCTGCAACAGCCAGTGCCAGGGCAATTATCAGCATACTACCCAGAGGTGCTCCTTTTATCATCCCGAGGACGAATACAAGAGTAGAGGCGGTAAGGGCTATTATTGCAAGGCTTTTTGCAAGGTCTGATATCTTTATCTGCAGGGGAGTTTTTTCCTCAACTTCCTGTATCATCCCTGCGATCTGCCCCAATTTCGTTTGCATTCCTGTTGCTGTAACCACAGCCTTGCATTTTCCATGAACGATCTGTGTTCCTGCAAAGACCATGTCGCCTTCTTTTTTCTCAACCGATCCGCTCTCACCTGTTAGAGCCGCTTCATCGACCTTCAAGCCGGTTATGTCAAATATCTTTGCGTCTGCGGGGATACTGCCACCGGTCTCAAGCAGCAAAATGTCACCCGGTACAACATCCTTTGTCAGAATCTCTTTTCGCCGCCCATTCCGAAGCACCTTGGTGGTTGGTTCAACAATTCTTTTCAGTGCTTCCATTGCTTTTTCTGCTTTATATTCCTGTATAAAGCCCAAAATTATGACAAATGCGATGATCGATGAGATAACCCAAAAGTTGATGGTTTCCCCTATCATCAACGAGATTATGGCTGCAGCAAATAAGATCCATACTATGAAATCTGCAAACTGGTTCAGCAACACTTTCAGGGGCGTAACTTTTTGTTTTTCTTCAAGTTCGTTAATGCCGTATTTTTCGAGCCTGATTATTGCATCTTCGGATGATAAACCTTCTTTAGATGTTTCTAAAGCCGCGAATATGTCATTGATGTTTGATTTGTCATAGTCCATTTGCAAATTCCCGTCATCACACTGATACTTCTCCCCACTATGTATGATGATTATTAATTATTAGTAAAAACTTGCTATAAACACTTATCGTTAATTATGGCCTTGGGACAAAATCATTAAATCTGCAATCCCATTACACCGCAATCATTCTTTGTGAGTTCCACCACACGAATATGATGGAGTGCCGAAGGGTTCAAGAGCAAGGGTTCGGCGGGATGGCATGATATGCTTTTCTCGTTGTATATATTTTACAATTAGGCCATTTGACCTCTTCTTCACAACATCTATAAGTGTGCTATGTAAAAAGCATTTTGAATTCAAAAGAGGAGACAAAACAGGTGATCACGGATAGAAATACATCTGAGAGATTAAATGCGAAGACGCTTGATCAAATGTTTATCAATCTGGTCGAACATGGATATGGCTGTCAAATGAAAACCGCAATAGTGACGCTTGATGCCGGAAAAGAAGAATTTAACGTTTTCTTTTTGGATTATGGAGTGATTTTGAGGCGATAGATGCGCTTTTCCAGTCGAAAAAATAGTGGGGAATTTACTAAGTTACAAGCCTGACTTGACGCTATGGGGTATCACAACCGGCACGACAGTTAATTTTATATATCATGGCACCGTTATTAACAATTCGGCAGGAATGAACATTGTAAATATGTTAATTCTGCAACATATTGAGTTAACTGACGTCGTTTTTGATAGTATATGTATTGTAAACATATAGTGCGAGTTAATCCGAGCATAGCGAGGATTTTCTCGGAAGATACGATTGAAGAGACAGGAGGAAATGTATAATGAGAAACTTAATGAAAAATAATGATAAATCCGGAAACAGCAAAAAAGCACACGATGCTTCCCACATAGTAATTAGTGGACACCCTGTTGATACACTGGATTCCGAAGAGTTGGATCTGTATCGTTTCATGCTCGGCGGTTTGCAGGCAAAATAGCCTGCAAGACCTGCCTGCAAAATCTATTTCTAATTTACCCTCATTAAAGATTTGCATGTATGATGTTTATTCTGTTCGTGAAGACTTTCCGGTTTTAAAGGAAGTTGTCTATTTAGACAGTGCTGCAACCACTCAGACACCTGTTCAGGCAGTTTCGGCAATGGAAGATTACTTCTTCAAATATGCAGGTAACCACGGACGCGGTGCGCACAGGCTTGCACGTCAGACCACAGATCATTACGAGGATGCGCGTGAGAATGTGGCTTCATTTTTGAACATCGATCATCAAAAGACGATATTCACAAAGAACACCACCGAAAGCATCAACATGGTCGCACATGGTCTGGAATGGAACTCCGGCGACCATATCGTTACAACACTCATTGAGCATCATTCAAACTTCCTTCCATGGATGCGTTTGCGTGAGCAGGGTGTTGAAGTTACCATCATTGGTCCGAATGAGTACGGTATGATCGATCCGAATTATATTGAAAATGCCATGACCGACAAGACGCGCCTTGTTGCAGTTAATCATGTTTCCAATGTTTTTGGCTCGATTCAGGATGTTGCAAGGATAGTAAAGATCGCACACAAAGGCGGCGCGCAAGTACTGATCGACGGCGCGCAGTCTGCAGGTCACATGTTTCTTGACGTGGGTGCCCTCGACTGCGACTTTTTCGCAACAGCAGGTCACAAAGGTCTGCTCGGACCGCAGGGAACCGGTGTGCTGTACGTTAAGGAGCCGGATATGCTCGCTCCCACATTTGTTGGGGGTGGCACGGTACATGCAGTCACAACAACGGGTTTTGAATTGGAACCCTCGCCTGCCAGGTTTGAAGCAGGAACACCAAACATTCCGGGTGTTATCGGACTTGGGCGTGCGGTAGAGTATGTGCAGGAACTCGGCACGGCTGATATAGAGCGCCACGAAACTACCCTTGCAAAGGATGCAGCGCGGAGGCTTGCAGAGATGGATGCGGTCGAGGTGTATGGACCACAGGACCGTGCCGGTGTTGTGCCATTCAATGTGGTTGGACTCAATGCACACGATGTTGCCATGATACTGGATGAAACAAAAAAGATATGTGTGCGAAGCGGGCATCACTGCGCAATGCCAAGTATCCGGTTCCTTAATGTAGAAGGTACTGTCAGGGCATCATTTGGATTATACAATACACAGGAAGAAGTGGACCTGTTCGTTGATTCGGTTTCACAGATAACATCTCTTGTTGCGTAACTTGCTTTTCTGCACTCTAATAAAATATCCTATATATCATAACGTTGAATAGGTCATAGATGCCTGACAGATACACAAAAAACTATCCTATAACCACTATTCAAAGAGACGGCACGGTATTTTCTTCACAGCGCCATGTTGCAAAAGAGGGTTCAATAGAACTGTCAGTGAATGGTGCTCGTGCCGCATCTATCCTTGCATCTCCGATATGTGTCAGGGAATTGGCAGTCGGATATGCAATATGTGAGGGGATCGTTGGCTCTGATGAGATAGTGTATGTCCGGGTAGACGGCATGGAGGTTGATCTCCAGATCAAATCTTCCGATGATTTCACACTCTGGCATGAACTTCGTTCATCCGGCTGTATCGGTGTCAAGTGGCAGGGCAATGAAGAGATCAGTGTCAGTTCGGATGCCGTGTTCCCTGCAAGATCTATCTTTTCCGGCACAAAATTCCTTGAATCAGATGTATATTCTATGACAAGAGGCACTCACCTTGCGACTCTGGTTTCACAGGAAGGGGAACGGGTGGCACAGGCTATTGATATTGGGCGGCACAATGCAATCGACAAGGTGATTGGTTATGCGGCACTCAACAATATCGATGTTTCACAACTCTACTTGCTTTCAACAGGCAGGCAGTCTGCCGGCATGGTGCTAAAGGCGGCACGTGCAGGGGTGCCTCTTGTTGTAACAAAAAGCGCTCCGTTTGATAGTGGTATTGATGCTGCACAGAAGTCGGGCGTGGGATTGGTTGGTTTGATTTCAAATGCTGAAATGACTGTGTTTGCAAATAAATGGCGAATTGGTTAGTTATTTAGTTTTTGAGATGCATCAAAGCAAAAGACTATTATGTGTATGTATAAGTTAATATATAAATCTGAATGACATCAAGGAGATACGTTAGTGGACAAGGATATGCTTCTTTGGGATGAGACAATTTTTAAAAACGGAGAGGTGCTCGAACTTGACTACCTTCCTGAGTATTTTGCACATCGTGATAATCAATTGCAGACGTTAAAATACAGCCTGCGCCCCGCTATGCGCGGAATGCGCCCGATCAATTGTCTATTGACTGGACCGCCAGGCACTGGAAAAACTACTGCAGTCCTGAAGGTTTTTGAGGAAATGGGGGAGCACACTGATGATATTATCTTTGTGAAGGTAAACTGTCAGATGGATTCGACACGTTTTGCCGTGATTGCCAGGATATACAAAAAACTGTTCAACGTTTCCCCACCATCATCAGGAGTATCGTTTCGCAAGCTCTTTGAGAAAGTCGCAGAACATCTCGTTGAGATTGAAAAGGTGTTGGTTGTTGCACTGGATGATATCAATTACCTGTTCTATGAAGGTCATGCAGATGAAGTGATGTATTCACTCCTTCGTGCACACGAAGAGTATCCCGGGGCAAAGATAGGAATTATTACTATTGTTAGTGACACCGGGAAGATTTACCAGTTCGATCCGAAAGTAAGTTCTGTGTTCCTGCCGGAGGAGATCGATTGTCCAAGGTATGATTATGGTGAACTGCAGGATATCATTTCAAATAGGGTTAAGTATGCATTTTTCCCTGATGTTGTTTCTGATGAGGTGCGGGACAGGATTGTTGATTACGTTGACCGTACAGGGGACCTGCGTGTTGGCGTGAACCTGCTCAAGCGTTCAGGATTGAATGCCGAGCGCCGTGCCAGCCGGACAATATCCACAGAAGATGTTGAGAAGGCGTACGAGGCATCCAGATTGATGCACCTTTGCCGGAGTATCCAGTCACTCACATCTGATGAGAGGACTCTGTTACAATTGATCGCAAAAGGCGAGGATGCCCAAACAGGAGAACTTTATAAGTCGTTCCATGAGATCACAAAACTGGGTTACACACGGTTTTATGACATGGTGAACAAACTCAACACGGTTCAGTTCGTTGATGCCGATTTCTCAGGCAAGGGTATGCGTGGGCGCACACGTATTATAAAACCAAGATATGAACCGCAAGACATACTGAAATGTCTTGAGTGATTATTTTTTTGTATCCTGGTAAACAGTCAGGGGTACAAATTACATTTTAAAAAAAGATAAATGGGCGCAGTAAACACCGCGCCTGTTAAATATTGTTTTTTGCAGTGATCACATCATTCCGGGGGGCATTCCGCCCATGCCACCCATACCGCCCATGCCGCCGCCCATTGCTTCAGGTGGCATTGCAGGTGCGCTGGTGGATGCGATGATATCATCGATCCTGAGGATCATTACTGCGGATTCGGCTGCTGCGTTGATCGCCTGTGTTTTGACTCTGAGAGGCTCGACAACTCCTTCTTTCCACATATCAATGACTTCTCCGGTGTAGACATTAAGACCTGCTGTCTTTACGCCTTTTTCGTGGTGTGAACGAAGTTCCATAAGCATGTCGATCGGGTCAAGACCTGCGTTCTCTGCAAGTGTTCTTGGCACAACTTCAAGTGCTTCTGCGAATGCTTTGACTGCCAACTGCTCTCTGCCGCTCAGTGTTGCTGCATATTCCTGAAGTCTCAGTGCAACTTCAACTTCCGGTGAGCCGCCGCCTGCAACGAGTTTCTCGTCTTCGATCGCAACGCCTACAACACGCAGTGCATCTTCGAGACCTCTCTCGATGTTTTCAATTACATGTTCCGTACCTCCGCGAAGAAGGATAGATACTGCCTTTGGATTATCACAGCCTGTGACGAATGTCATATTGTCGCCGCCGACCTTTCGCTCCTCGACAAGTTTTGCACTGCCAAGGTCACTGTCTGCGATCTCGTCAAAGTTTGTAATGAGACTTGCACCGGTTGCTCTTGCGAGTTTCTCCATGTCACTCTTTTTCACACGTCTGATCGCAAAGATCCCTGCTTTTGCAAGGAAGTGCTGCGCCATGTCATCAATACCTTTCTGGCAGAATACAACATTTGCACCGCTGTTTACAACCTTGTCAACAAGGTCTTTTAACATCTTTTCTTCCTGGTCAAGGAATGACTGTAACTGGTCAGGGGATGTAATTGATATCTCAGCATCCACTTCTGTCTCTTTGAGTTCGATAGCGGAGTTGAGGAGTGCGATTTTTGCATTCTCGATCTTTTTAGGCATGTTTGTGTGTACACGCTCTTTATCGATGATCATACCCTCGATGAGTTCTGACTCTTCCATGCGGGCACCGGTCTTTTTCTCGACTTTGATATTGTCCATCTCGACGGTGTTGCGGTCATCGCTTTTGTCGACAATGCTGGTAACTGCTGACACTGCAATTTTGGAAAGTACATCCTTTGATGATTCTGCACCTTTTCCAGTCATTGCGGTTTCTGCGATACTAATGAGAAGTTCCTTGTCTGAAACAGTAACGCTTTTTGCAAGTTCGTCCAGAATCTCAGCAGCTTTTTCGGTAGCCATTCTGTATCCGGATGCGATAATTGTTGGGTGTACGTCCATCTCGATAAGCTCTTCAGCTTTCTTGAGAAGTTCGCCTGCAACCACAGCAGCAGTTGTTGTGCCGTCTCCGACTTCACTGTCCTGTGTCTTTGCAACTTCGACGATCATTTTTGCTGCAGGGTGTTCGATGTCCATTTCTCTTAAAATGGTTGCACCGTCATTGGTGATGACTACATCGCCCATTCCGTCAACAAGCATCTTGTCCATTCCTTTTGGACCAAGTGTGGTTCTGACAGCTTCTGCAACGGCTTTTGCAGCCATGATGTTGTTGTGCTGTGCTTCTCTGCCTTTTGATCTTTGACTTCCTTCTCTCATAATGAAAATTGGCTGTCCAGCCATTTGTCCTGCCATATCTTTAAGCCTCCAATTAAGTAATAGATTAAGATTATAGGGAACCTGTAAATTCAGGCCTCAGGTCATTTTAGATGTTTGTAGTTCTATATAACTATTGTGCCA